>NZ_VIRJ01000011.1:0-249466 GCF_006874435.1 Microbispora sp. KK1-11
CCGCGCGCCTGCGGCGGGGCAGCCGCGGCGGTCGACCCTTCGCCTTCGATGCCCACGACTACCGCGCCCGTCATGCTGTGGAATGCGGCATCAACCGGCTCAAACGCCACCGCGCCATCGCAACCAGATACGACAAACTCGCCGTCCGCTACCAAGCCGCCATCCACATAACCGCCATCAACGACTGGCTCACCAGGCTTTGAGACAGGCCCTAGTCGGCGGGCAGGCCGTTGCGGCGGGCCAGTGTGCCCAGAACGCTCCGCAGTGCCTCTGTCTCCTCCGGGCTGAGGCCGTCGGTCAGTTCCGCGTCGAGTTCGGCCGCCGCCGCGGTGCACGTGGCCAGCAGCTCCCGGCCCTCTTCGGTCAGCGCGAGCGTCTGCCTGCGCCGGTCCATGGGGTCACGTTCGCGCCGTACGGCGCCGAGCTCCTCCAGGCGGTCGGCCAGCGACACCACCAGGCTGGGCGCCACGTTCATGAGCTTGGCGATGTCGAGCTGAGAGGTCGCCGTTCCAGTCTCCAGCAGCGCCAGCAGCCCCACGTGCTTGGGCTTGAGGCCGTGGGCGGCCAGGCGGGCCGAGAACCGCTCGGTCATCACGGCCCCCAGTGCGCCGAGCCGGAAGGCCAGAGTGGACGTCAGCGTGACGGCGTTCATTCCTCCAATGCTACCGTCTCAATACCATTTGAACTCTGAACGATTAGTTCGCCGGCCTTCAGGACTTCACGAGGGCCGTGGTCACTACTTCGGCGGTTTCTGCGGGTCCGTATCGGTCTCCCGGAACGTTCCGTCCGAGCCGTACGACGACCGTGTCCGAGCCGGGATCGACCTGGATGACCTGACCGACGTCTCCGGGGGCCGCGTCCTGGGCGAGACCGACGGCGAAGCCCGTGCGATCGGCCGGCCGAGCACGCCGAGCCGAAGGCGGCGGCCGCGACAGTCAGCGCCAGGACGCCCCGCGCGATGAGGGACTCGCTCCGCCGCATGCCCACCTCTCCGCCTTCGGCCACTCCTACCGGTTCGCGGTGTGGCGATTCCAGCCGGTCAGCGCGTACGCCAGAACGTGCCGTCGGCCGAGGGGTCGTCGGGGTCGCCCTGTGGCACGGTGAACCCCGCGCCCCACACCGTCGTCGTCCCGGGCCTGCGCGCGATCGAGAACAGGACGGCGTCGGTGCCGGCCTTCCGCGGGACCGGGGTGCTCCGCCACGCCGAACCCGTGACGTGCCACAGAGTGGGGTTCCAGTTGCCCTGTACGACCCACACGCCGCCCTTGCCGTCGGGCTCCACCTCCGTGTACGGCTGCGCGTTGGTAGCGCCGATCGAGGTGGTCCATGAGCTGCCGTTCCAGCGCATGACCAGGGTGCGGCTGTAGGTCACGTCGTCACCTTCGTCGTCGGCGCCTTCCCAGCTGATCCCGCCGACGGCCCACACGTTGCGGGGGCCCACGGCGGCGATGTCGTTGAGGACCGCGGCGGCGTCGGGGGCGGGCAGCTTGATCGCGGGCGTGGGCGCCGGCGCCCAGGACCTTCCGTTCCAGCGAATGATCGCGGGATGGTCGCCCTTGGTCCCCGCCGCCCAGACGTCACCGGCCTTGTACGCGTCGACGGCGGCGGCGCGGGCCGGCAGCCGGACGCTCTTCCACGAGGACCCGTTCCAGTGCCTCGCCGAGGCCGAGGACTCGGCGACCGCCCAGACGTCCTTCGCGCCCGTTCCGTCGGCGTCCGTCGCGGAGAAGCCGCTGCCGAGCGAGGCGGTGGTCCACGCGCGGCCGTTCCACCGAGCGGCCTTCCCCGGGCCGAAGACCCATACGTCCCTGTTCGAGGTGGCGGTCACGGCCTTCAGCTCGTACGGCGGGGCGCCGGGGATCACCTTCCACGATCCGCCGTCGAACCACTGGACCAGGCCCCGCTGCCTGCCGTTCACGACCCGGTGACCGGCCGCCCACACCGACCCGTTGCCCAGGGCCGTCACGTCGTTGAGGACGTCGTCGCCGGGCAGTGTGTTCACCCTGGTCAGCCGCCACGCCGGGGCGCTCTCCCCGGCCTGGCGGCCCTGGTCGGTCACGCCTGAGGCCGCCACGGCCGGCATGCACGCCAGCCCGAGCGCCGCCACCGAGACGAATACGGTACGCACGATGCTCCCCTCTCGCTCACCAGTACGACGTCTGGGAGAGGGCGTCCGTTCACGCGGGTGAGGGTCGGACTCACTTCTTCTCCGTCCACGGCTCGTATTCGTCGTCCCCGGGGAGCACCCAGACCTTCGCGTCAGGCCTGGTCATCCTCCGTAGCAGCGTCGCCTTGCCGGTCGTCTTCGAGACCCGGTAGACCGCCACCCCCGTCTTGGTCTTGGACCGGACGACCAGGTGTCCCGCCTTGTCGAAGTCGAGGTCGTCGATGTGCTGTCCCCGCGGCAACCGCACGGTCATGGTGCCGCTCGCCTTGCCGGTGCGCAGGTTGAGCAGGCGCAGCTTGCGAGACTCGGGCCACGAACCGACAGGCGCCGCCGCCGTCACATAGTCGTTCGCCAGGGCCGTCGCCCACAGTCGCGTCTTCGACCGCAGCCGAGTGCGCAGCCCCCGGTCGAACACCGTCACCCGGCCCCCGTCGGCTCCTTGCAGCAGCAGTCGCTCGCTGTCCGGGCTGAACCCCCCGAAGCTCCAGTCTGTCCCTCCGGGCAGGGGCAACGTCTTGCCTTTCCGCAGGTCCACCAGGACCCCCAGCCCCGGGGCCGAGGTCCCGGTGACCACGAAACTGCCGTCGCCCGACACCGACGGCCACTCCTCGCCGATCGTGTACGCCTCGATGGCCCGGATCACTCTTTCCTTGCCGTGCAGAGTCCGCTCGGCGAACCGGCCGTCCGACTTGCGGTAATAGAAGAAGTGCCGGCCGTCCCCGCTGATCAGGAACGCCGCCCGCGCCCCGGCGTTGACCGCGTCGCGGGGCGCCACGGCGAGCGCTTCCGGCACCTTCACCACGTCTCCGTTGGTGAGCACCAGTTCCCAGGTCTGCGTCCGCTGGGCGTACGCGATCGTGACCGGCGTGGCGGCCGCCGCGGGCTGTCCGCTCAGCGGAACGGCGGCCAGGAGAAGTGTCGCGAGAACCGTACGCAATCTCATACGGGGTGAGATGCCGGACGACCCCGAAATGTTGCCGGACCTGAAACTACATCGCCTCCGCCTCCGCCTCCGCCTCCGCCTCCGCCTTCGCCTCCGCCTCCTGCGGCGCGGCTCGCCGAGCGGTACGCCGCTGATGCCGGTCTCGCTCGTGCTGACGACGGCCTCGGGGCTCATGGCGATCGTGCGGATGACGGTGTGCACGGCTACGAGGCCGGCGTTCGGTAATCCCTGATCGTGATCGCGGTCGCGGCCTTGCGGATGGGCTCGGTGACCCGCTCGATCATGCGGTTCTTTCCCGGCAGATGCGGCATCAGCCGCAGCATCAGCATCTGGAACCGGATCTGCGCCGTGGACTTCAGCACCATGCCCTTGAGGTTGTTCGCGGCGAGCCTCTGGTTCTCCTCCACGAAGTGCCGCATCTCGCGCTCGTAGGCGGCGAACCCCGTGGCGTGGTCTCCCGCCGCCTCGGCGAGGCAGCCCGCGAGAACGTAGGCGCCGACCAGGGCCAGGCTGGTGCCCTGGCCGGACGCGGGTGAGGCCGCGTAGGCGGCGTCGCCCACGAGTGCCACCCGGCCCGACGACCAGCGGTCCATGCGCACCTGGCTGATCGAGTCCAGATAGAAGTCCGGCGCGTCCTCCATGGCGTCGAGGAGGCGCGGAACCTCCCAGCCCTGGCCGGAGAACAGGTCGGCGAGCAGCTTCTTCTGCTGGGCGGCGTCCCGCCGGTCGTACTCCAGGGGCGGCGAGGAGAACAGGAACATCGCCTTGGCGTCGTCACCGCGCCCGGTGCTGTACATCCCGGTGCTTCTGCCCGGTGCCGGATACATCATCTCCGTACGGTCCAGGCGGAGATGGTTCGGCACCGTGAAGATCGAGATGTAGTGCCCGAGGTCGTGGACGAACCGGGACTCCTCGCCGAAGGCCAGCGCGCGCACGTTGGAGTGCAGGCCGTCGGCGCCCACCACCAGGTCGAACGTACGCGGAGCGCTGTTCGCGAAGGCGACCCGCACACCTTCGGGGGTCTCCCGTAGAGCCGTGATGGAATCGTCGAAGACGTACTCGACGCCGTCTCCGGTCGCCGCGTGCAGGAGCCGGGTGAGGTCGCCGCGCATGATCTCGACGTCGTCGCCCTCGCGGCCGCCGAACAGTTGCGCGCTCATCGTGCCGATCTGCCGGCCGCGTGCGTCGACGAAGCGTGCGACCTGCATGTCCGTGCTGTGCCGCCGCACCTCGTCCAGCAGCCCCATGCGGGCGGCGACGTCGAGTGCCGCGCCCCGAATGTCGATCTTGTAGCCGCCGTCCCGCAGCGAGGGCGCGCGTTCGACGACGGTCACCGCGAAGCCGTGCTCGCGGAGCCAGAAAGCCAGCGTCAGGCCGGCGACGCTTCCCCCGGAGATCAAGATGTTCTTCGTCATGTCCCGAACTGTACAAACGTCTCAATCACTTGTCTAGTACAGATGTGCAAGACATTTGTGCCGACATGGGCTAGGCTCTGAGCATGGGAAACCGGGAAGATCTGCTCGCGGGCGCCAAGCGGTGCCTGATGGAGAAGGGATACTCCGGCACCACCGCGCGTGACATCGCGGCGGCCGCCGGCACGAGCCTCGCCGCCATCGGCTATCACTTCAGATCGACGAAGGCCCTGCTCGACGCGGCCCTCATCGAGGCGATGGAGGAATGGGGAAAGGAGATCGAGCAGACTCTCGCCGCCGACGCGTCGCTCGACGGCGCACCCGCGCAGCGATTCGAGGCGACCTGGACGCGGATCATCGAGTCCTTCGCCAGGATGAGACCGCTGTGGGCCATCCAGTTCGAGCTCATCGCCCAGATGGACCGGCTCCCGGAGTTGCGCGAGGCGTTCGCGATCGCCAACCGGCAGGCGAAGCTGGGCCTGGCGGCGATCTTCGAACACCTGGATCCGGCCGCGGACGAACGCAAGGCGATGGCCGTCGGCGCGTTCTACCAGGCACTGCTCGGCGGGATGGCGTCCCAGTGGCTCGTCGATCCGGAGCAGGCTCCGTCGGCCGGCGATCTCCTCGAAGCCCTGCGTACGATCAGCGCGCGGCTCGGGACGGAGTGACCGGCGGGAATCGGTGGCTCCGCCGATCGAGGCCGGCCGAGCGGCGGGTGGGCGCGTTCCTCGGCCGGCCTTTCGACGGGCGTGTCAGTCCGTCGCGGTCAGGGGTCCGTCGGTGTGCGGAACCCGCTCGGCGGGGATGACGCCCAGGCGGCCCGCCTGGTAGTCCTCCATCGCCTGAATGATCTCGGCGCGGGTGTTCATCACGAACGGCCCGTAGTGCACGACCGGCTCGCGGATCGGCTGCCCGCCGAGCAGCAGCACCTCCAGATTGGGCTCGGCCTGGGGCTGGGCGGTGTCCGCCGCGAGGGTCAGCGACCCACCCGGGCCGAAGACGGCGAGCTGCCCCTTGCGGACCGGCCGCCGCTCGGCGCCCACGGAGCCCTGACCGGCCAGCACGTAGGCGAGGGCGTTGAACTCCGGGTTCCACGGCAGGTCGAGCCGGGCCCCGGGGCTGACGGTCGCGTGCACCATCGTGATCGGGGTGAACGTGACGCCCGGGCCGGCGTGCCCGTCCAGCTCCCCGGCGATCACTCGGAGCAGCGCGCCGCCGTCGGCGGAGGCGAGCAGCGCCGCCTCCCGCCCCCGGATGTCCTGGTAGCGGGGCAGGTGGAACTTGTGCGCGCGAGGAAGGTTCACCCACAGCTGGATGCCGTGGAAGAGCCCGCCGGAGACCACCAGGTGCTCCGGCGGCTTCTCGATGTGCAGCAGGCCGGACCCGGCGGTCATCCACTGGGTGTCGCCGTTGGTGATGGTGCCGCCGCCTCCGTTGGAGTCCTGGTGCTCGAAGACGCCGTCGATGATGTAGGTGACGGTCTCGAAGCCGCGGTGCGGGTGCCACGGCGTGCCCTTCGGCTCGCCTGGGGCGTACTCGACCTCGCCCATCTGGTCCATGTGGATGAACGGGTCCAGCGTCGACTGCGGCACTCCGGCGAACGCGCGCCGTACGGGGAAGCCCTCACCCTCGAAGCCGCTGGGCGCGGTCGTCACCGAGCGAACGGGGCGTGGTGCCGCGACGGCGGGATCCGGTGCGGCGACGCGTGGCAGCGTCAGGGTGTCGGCGGTGACAGCGGGCATGGCCGCCCTCCTAATTGAATATTCAACTTCCGTCGCCTTGAACCACCCGAGATCGCCGGACATTCCCGCCTGCGGATCGTTGTGCGCCCGTCGCATATCGTCACGGCCGGTGGGGAGAGACTGGTATGGGTGGAACCATGATCTCCATAAGCCGTGCTTTCCAGGTCGCCGTACTGTCCCTTGTGGTCCTCCCGATCACCGCTGTCGCGATCGCTCCGCAGGCCGCGGCCGACGCCGGGGCGCCGGCCCGCCGCATGCTGGCGCAGCTGAAGGTCGCCAAGCCGTTGTCGCTTCGCGGTTACAGCCACCGGCGGTTCCAGCCGCGCTGGGCGCACCACAAGGGGGAGTGCGACGCGCGGGAGGTGGTTCTCGCCCGCCAGGGCCGGGGCGTACGGAGGAACGGGACGTGCCAGTCCGTGAAGGGCGTCTGGCGCAGCCCGTACGACGGCAAGGTGCTGAAGAGCGTGAAGCAGGTCGACGTCGACCACGTCGTTCCCCTGGCGTACGCCTGGCGTTCCGGCGCCAAGAGATGGAGCCAGGCGAAGCGGCGGGCGTTCGCCAACGACCTCAGCCGCCCCGAGCTTGTCGTCGTGAGCCACTCCGTGAACATGGCCAAGGGAGGCCAGGGACCGCAGAGCTGGCGTCCGCCGCGCCGTGCCTACTGGTGCCGCTACGCGACCTCATGGATCACCGTGAAGCACCACTACCGGCTCTTGGTGACCCGTGCGGAGAAGGTCGCCCTGCTCAACATGCTCCGCACCTGCGGCAGGTGAACGGACCCGGTGGCGCCGGCGCCGGGGGCGGTGATGCCGTGGATCGTCGCTTTCGACGCGTCCGATTGGAATGTCGGTCAGGCCGTCGATGATGAACACGCCCTGTTCAAGATCCCCCGCGCTGTCCCGTCGCGTTCACGTGCGCGGCTGTCGCTTCTTGAGCATTGGCGTCGGTCTGCAGGACACGGGCGGCGAGCAGCGCCGCCACGGCGGCGCGAGGCGATCGATGGCCTGGGATCAGCCCAGCTGTTTCCAGATGCGCGTGAGCACGTCGAGCTGTGCCGGGTTGTAGAGATCGAGCACGGCGTTGATTATCGCGGCGGTCGCCGCCTGCTGACCGGCCGCCGCGTGCTCGACGGTGCGGGGCGGTGCCGGGTGCTTCCCGTTCAGGACGATCATCTGCGGGAGGATGTGTCGCGCGAGTCGCTCACGGGTCTCCTCGCCGGCGTCCGGCGGGAGCGCGTCGAACTCGTCGGTCACGTCATCTCGCTCGAAGTCCTGCAAGAGCGCCTGCCAGTGCGGGGCGTTGTCGTCGCCGACCACCTGGGTGAGCACGGCGAACAGCGACCGGTCGGCCCGCGACAGCCGCGCGTCGGTCGCCGCGGCCGAGACGCCGAAGGGCAGGTCGGTCGGTACCGGCCGATCCCGCAGCTTCGCGATCTCCGCTCTCGCTTCCTCCAGTCGCGCGATCGTGGCGGCGAGTTCCTCGTCCACGGCGTGCAGGGTTTCGTCGAGCTGCTCCGGTTCGTCCTCCATCTCCGCGATCGCGGCGAGCGAGAAGCCGAGCCCGGTGAGACGGCGGATCTGCAGCAGCCGCACGAGGTGCTCGGTGCGGTAGATCTTGTAGCCGTTCGACAGTCGCTCCGGTTCGTCGAGCAGGCCGATCTCGTGATAATGCCGGACCGTACGCAGGGTCGTCCCGGCGAGTTGCGCGACTTCCCGCGTGCTCCAGCTCACGCCGGCCCCCTTCCCGCGTTCCACCACCAGCCGACTTGAGTATGCCGCAACGGCACAGTGTCCCCTGGACCGGCGACCGCACACCGCGGCGTCGAGGTGCCGACGAAGGAACACAGCAATGCGAACATCGACGAGACCCGCGCGCAGCCGCGTGCGGACTCTCTGGCCCGTGTCGGCAGGAGCCGCGTGGCTCCTCTCCGTACTCTGGGTGGTCACGCAGGTCGGCGTGGGCGGGGTGGCCACCGGTGTGCCGCTTTCCGCCCTGGTCACCCTTCCGGTCGTAGGCGCGTTCCTCTGGCTCGACCGCTGGAAGCCTGAGCGTCCGCACCGCCTGGTGTCGGCGTTCGCGTGGGGAGCGTCGTTCGCTGCGTTCTGCTCGATCTGGTCGCAGCAAGGACTCCAGGCCGTCGTCGACACCACCATGGGCACGGACTTCGGCGCGTGGTTCCGCCCGCTGGTGATCACCCCTGTCACCGAGGAGACCTTCAAGGGCCTGTTCCTGGTGTGGCTGCTGAAGTACCGCCGCGGGCAGATCACCGGCCTGCTCGACGGCGTCGTCTACGCCGGACTCGTCGGAGCGGGGTTCTCGTTCGCGGAGAACGTCCTCTACTTCGGCCGCATCATCACGACCTTCGCCGCGTCGGACGGGTCCGACGTCAACGCCATCGCCCTGCTCGGATTCAGCTTCTTCCTGCGCGTGGTGATGGTGCCGTTCTTCCACCCGCTCATGGTCGCCGTGTTCGGACTCGGCATCGCCGCAGCCGCGAACAAGCGCGGCAGAGGCGCACGCGTCGGACTCGCCCTCGCGGGGCTGCTCGTCGCGATCGTCCTGCACGGCGCGTGGGATTGGGCGGGGCTCGCCGGGAGCGATCCGTTCCTGATCTACAAGATCTACGGCGCCGTCATGGTGCCGGTGTTCCTCACGATGCTGGTCCTGGCGCTGGTGCTGCGCAAGCGCGAGGCCAAGGTGATCGCCGCGGCCCTGCCGGCTCTGGCACGCGACGGCCACGTCGCTCCCGAAGAGGTGACACCACTCGCGAACCTCGCAGAACGCCGCCGCTGGAGGCGAGCCGTCCGACGCCGCTCGGGCCGAGCCGCGGCTCGCGCCACCGGCCGCTACCAGGCGGAGGCGAGCGCGCTCGGCATCCGGGCGGCCCGTTCACGGTCCACCGGTGACCGGGAAGGGCTCGACGAGCAGACGCGGGCGACGGCCGCAGCGAGAGCAGACATGCTTGAGGCACTCACGACCCGAAGCGGCCTGTCACATCAGGGCCGCCGCTACCCGCATCCGAACCGGCGGTGGTGATCGCCCCCACCGTCACGTTCGGCGCGGACGCGGCGTGAGGCTCCTGGAGTGGCCTGGGGGCCGTCAAAGCTGACCGTCGGCGCACAGAGATGCGTGGGTGCCGTTCGTAAGACGTGGCCAGCGCGATCGTTCGTCCTCGGTTCGGGCGTCAGGCCGAGCGAGACAAGCCCGGCCTGTCCCGGGCGGGAGCCCGATTCGTTCCGAGGTCAGCCGGCGCTCGCGGCGCGGGCCTGCTGGATGACCTTGCGGAGGGCCGGGGCCGCCGGACCGCCGCGTTCGGACAGCAGGGCGATGCGCTGCTTGTGCGCCCGTCGTCTGGCCCGCGGGAGGATCGTCCCGAGCTCTCCCGCGGCGGCCAGGCCGACAAGGGCGGCCTCCCGGTCGCCGACCCGGGAGACCGGGCCGGTGAGAGCGGTGGCGACCTGCGCCGTGAGCCGTTTCACCACACGCGTGTCGCGTACACGGACGTGGCTCCTGTTGAAGACGAGGAACGGCTGGCGCAGTTCGACCCTGACCCAGCGTCCCGTCTCGAGTTCGTTGCGGACCGCCCGGACCGTCGCGCGGCCGTCCTTGCTGATCCAGTGCCGCCATGGCCGGGGCCCTGACCGGGCGATCTGGTGCAGCAGGCCGTCGAGGACCGGGTCGGCGAGCCGGTCCTCCGACACCACGCGCACCTTGCCTCCGTCGTCGGCGATCCGGCCGGTCAGCAGCAGGTCGGTGAGCGCGGCCGCGCGCAGCAGGTAGGGGAAGCGGTAGTTCGTCACCACCCGCTCCTTGCGGGGGTCGTAGGCCAGCAGGTAGAGCTGTGCCGTCAGGGAGCCGGGAACGTCCACGCGACTGCCCTCCTTATCAGTCGTCGGGTGGATCGGCGGTGGGAGCTTCCGGAGGCGGGGTCTTCTTGGGGGGCCGGCCGCGCCGGGGGATGCGGCCGGCGTCGCCCGGGAGCCGTCCCGCCTCCGACAGCGCCCGGCGCAGCAGGAACTCGATCTGGGCGTTGGTGCTGCGCAGCTCGTCACCGGCCCAGCGGGCCAGCGCGTCGTGCACCGCCGGATCCAGCCGCAACAGGATGCTCTTTCTTTCCGTCGCCACGGTCTAGTGGTACAGGGAGCCGGTGTTCACCACGGGCTGCACGTCGCGGTCGCCGCACAGGACGACGAGCAGGTTGCTGACCATGGTGGCCTTGCGCTCCTCGTCGAGCTCGATCACGTCGTGCTCGTCCAGGCGGGCCAGGGCGGCCTCGACCATGCCGACGGCGCCGTCCACGATCCGCTGGCGGGCCGCGACGACCGCTCCGGCCTGCTGGCGGCGCAGCATCGCCTGCGCGATCTCGGGAGCGTACGCCAGGCGGGTGATGCGCGACTCGATCACCTTGACTCCCGCCGACGCCACCCGGGCCTCGATCTCGGCCGACAGGCGGCCGGTGATCTCGTCGGCGTTCTGACGCAGGGACAGCATGTCGTCGTGCCCGTCGTACGGGTAGCTGCCGGCGATGTGACGCACCGCGGTCTCGGTCTGGAAGGCGACGAACTCCACGAAGTCGTCGACTTCGAAGACGGCCTTCGCCGTGTCCTCGACCTGCCACACCACCACGGCGGCCATCTCGATCGGGTTGCCGTCGGCGTCGTTGACCTTGGTGACGTCGGTCTCGTGGTTGCGGATCCGGGTCGAGACCCGGCGCTTCTGCGTGAAGGGCACCACGAACCGGAGGCCGGGCGTGCGGACCGTGCCCACGTAGCGGCCGAGCAGCTGGATCACCCGCGCCTCACCCGGAGCGACCGCGGTGAGCCCGGTCAGGACGACGAGGGCCGCCAGGAAGAGCAACACCCCGGCGGCGATCAGGGCGACTCCCGGTCCGCCGCTGCCGTCGGCCGCGAGGCCGGCTCCGACGGGGATCAGCGCGGCCGGGCTCAGCAGGCCGATCAGGGCCAGGATCAGCATCGGCCACCCCGAGACCGCTCGCGCCGTCCGTTCGTGGGTCTGGGGGGCCGGCATGTCGACGGCGATCTGCAGGTCTGTCATGTCTTCTCCTCGGTGTCTAGCACGACACTAGCAAAGTGATATCACTTTTAGCCAGACCCGACCTGGTCGCCCGAGCCGCGACCGAACCCTCAGACGCCGGTTTCCAGGCCGCCGCGCAGGAGCGCGGTGAGCCGCCGGGCGTGGGCCACGTCGGTTGCGGTGAGTGCCGCGCCGCCGACGAGGGCCAGCAGGTCGGTCACGGTGAGTCCGGGCCGTACGGCACCGGCGTCCTGCGCTCGTTCCAGCAGGTCCGACGCGGTGGCGTGGATCGACGTGTGCCACTGGTCGAACAACGCGCTACGACGGCCGGTGGGACCCTCCGTGGCCGCGAGGGCGAGCGGCCGCTTCGTCGCGACGTGGACGACGAACGCGTCCAGCCAGGAGAAGAGCGCGTCGGCCGGGGACGCGTCGGCCGGCAGGCCGGCGCCCTGGCGGCACAACTCCGCCACCTCGTCCGCGTACACGGCGACGAGCAGGTCGGCCCGGGTGGGGAAGTGCCGATACAGGGTCGCGTTGCCGACGCCGGCTCGCCGGGCCACCTCGTCCAGCGCGACCTCGGGCCCCGAATCGGCGACGAGTTCGCGTGCGGCGGCGAGCAGCAGCGCGGCGTTGCGTGAGGCGTCCGCCCTGCGCGTACGGCCGGGCCGCGCGGGCTCGGGACCACTCGACGTCATCCGCGCTCCCTTCCCTTGCCATCCGGGTTCCTTGCCATCCGGGTTCCTTGCTATCCGGGGAGCTCCCCGTTTACGGTAGCAGCCCGAACCGGGGAGCTCCCCATTTCGACGGACGGCGGAGGACCATGACCCTGAGTGCCGATGACCGCACGGCCATCGCGGACCTGATCAACCTGCACGGCCACCTCACGGACGGTGGCGACTTCGACGGCCTGCGCGAGGTGTTCGTGCCCGGCGTGGTCTACGACGTCAGCGATCTCGGCGGCGGGGTGATCGTCGGGCTTGCGGCGCTGCGCGACGCCGCGCTCGCCCTGGGCGAGGCGAACCCCGTCGCCCATCACGTCACCAACATCGTCGTCACGGAGGCGGCGGACGGCCGGGCGCGGGCGCTGTCGAAGGGCCTCGGGGTCAACGCCGACGGGACCACGGGCAGTGTGACCTACGAGGACACGCTCGTGCGCGGCGACCACGGCTGGCGGATCAGTCACCGGACGGTCCGCGCCCGCCGGATCCCCCTGACTCCCTGAGGGTGGTCACACGGTGACGACGACCTTGCCGGCGGGGTGTCCTTCGATGAGATGGCGGATCGCGTCGGGCGCCTCGCTCAGAGGAAAGACGCGGTCGATCAGGGGGGCGACGGCGCCCGACTCGACGAGCCGCGTGAGTTCCTCCAGGTGCTCGGCGCGCTCTCTGCTCATCACCGGGCGCAGCCGCTGACCCCTGAATATCGACCCGGTGAACATCGACAGCAGTGGCGCCCGGAACGTGCGTCCCATGCCCCCGGTGAAGCGGTACGCCGTGTGCCCGCCGCCGACGATCACCAGCGTCCCGCGCGGGGTCAGGGCGCGCCGCAGCAGGGACAGCGGCCGGTTGCCGGCGGTGTCGACCACGACGTCATAACGTGCGCCGTCGCGGTCGATCTGCTCGCGGGCGTAGTCGATGACGTCGTCGGCGCCGAGCGACCGGACGAGCCCGGCCTTCGCCGCCGAGCACACGCCGGTGACGCTCGCGCCGGACGCCTTGGCGATCTGCACGGCGAACGACCCCACGCCCCCCGCCGCGCCGATGACCAGCGCCCGCTGTCCCGGCCGGACGCGGGCGACGTCGCGGACGGCCTGCAGCGCCGTCATGCCCGAGACGGGTATCGCGGCGGCCTGCTCGAACGTGAGCCCGGCCGGCTTTGGCGCGAGCCTGCTCTGCCGCGCGCTCGCGTACTCGGCGTACGAGCCGCTCTCGCAGGTGCCGTACACCTCCTGGCCGGGCTGGAAGCGGGTCACACGGGCGCCGACGGCCGCCACCACTCCGGCCACGTCACGGCCCCGGACCGCGACCTTGGGCCGGCGCAGCCCGAAGCCCGCGAGGCGCATGAGGTAGGGCCGGCCGGTCATGAGGACCCACACGCCGGGGTCCACAGCGGCGGCGCGGACCTCGACGAGCACCTCCTCGTCGCCGATCGAGGGGCGGTCGACGTCGCGCAGGCGGAGCACGTCCGCCGGGCCGTACGCGTCCTGGACGATGGCTCTCATGGCGTTCCTTCCGGGAGGTCGGGGTACTGGAACACGTCGTCGAGCGGAACATCGAACACCCGGGCGATCCGGAATGCCATCTCCAGAGACGGCGAGTATCGCCCCTGTTCGATGGCGATGAGGGTCTGCCTGGTCACGCCGATGCGTTCCGCGAGTTCGGCCTGGGTCATCTCGTCGTGGGCGAACCGCAGCGCGCGGATGCGATTCGTCACGCGTGTGGGCTTCACCACTCCGGAAGGCTCCTGCGATAGACGATGATCTTGGTGATTCCGCCGAGGATCGCCGACAGCACGAAGCAGAGGTAGACCACGTTCGCGATCCAGAACCGGTCCCACCCGGCCACGGCCATGAGCATCGCCGCGAGCGCGCCGAGGACGACGAACGCCTGACCGGTGTGGTCGCCGAGCCGTCCGATCTCCCTGTCGCGGACGTCGACGACCCTCGATGCCCCGGGGGTGACGATCGCCATCCCGATCTCGGCCACGATCGACGCGGCGATGGCCCCGCCGACCGACCACAGCAGGGCGGCGGTGTACGGCACGTCGGGTAACGGGCCTCCGTCCGCCCGTCTGAGGACGGCGACGACGTACGCGGCGTAGGCGAGCACGGCGACGACCAGCCTGATCCAGGCGCGCTTTTCGATGTGAGTCACGATCCGCTCCTTGTGATGTACAAAATCTTTGACATCACCAAGGTAGCGAATCTTTGACCTCGTGTACAGAATCTTTTACATGGCCAGCGGTCAGGCGCCGGCGGACACCTGCTCGGCGCCGATGACCTTGAGGAACTGCAGGGACTCGTAGGCCGGGGACCCGGGCTCGGCGGTGAAGATGACCACCTGCTGCTCCTGGTCGGGCACGGTCAGCACGTCGAAGTCCAGCTCGATCGGCCCGACGCGCGGGTGCCGCACGGTCTGGCGCAGGTGCCGCTCGATGTGGAACCGCTGGGAGTTCCAGAGGCGGGCGAACTCCTCGCTCCCGGCCAGCAGCTCCTCGACCAGGCTCCTCAGCTCGCGGCTGCCGGGATAACGGGTGACGGCGACGCGCAGGTAGCTGACCGCCGTGACGACGAACCGCTCCGGGCTGCCCATGCCGTAGTGCCGCCGCTCCGGGTCGGGGTGCAGGAAGTAGCGCCGGATGACGTTGCGCTCCTGGCCCGCCAGCGCGGAGAAGTCCTCGAACAGGGCCGCGGCCAGCGGGTTCCAGGCCAGCACGGCGCAGGTGTCGTCCACGACGATCGCGGCGGCGTCGGTCAGCCGGTTGAGCAGGTTCAGGGTGCTCGGCCGCACCTCGCGTACGGGCTCGGCGGACCGGCTCTCCTCCCGCTCCCCGGCCAGGTGGAACAGGTGGGCCCGTTCCTGGTCCGACAGGCGCAGGGCGCGGGCGATCCCGTCGAGCACGCGCCGTGACGGGTGCCGGCCCCGCGCCTGCTCCAGCCGCGTGTAGTGGTCCACCGAGATGTACGCGAGCTGGGCGACCTCCTCGCGCCGCAGCCCGGGGGTGCGGCGGCGGCGTCCCTCCGGCAGGCCGACGTCGGCGGGACTGACCTGCTCACGCTTGCCACGCAGGAACTTCGCCAGGCCAAGCTTGTCCATGCCTGTGACCGTACGTCGGAAATCGACTGCACCGACCGCATAGCCAAGGACTCCTGGTCCCTGGTTGTGCGGCACGGCCCGGGGCGACGGTGAGGTCGGCACCGGCCGACGGCGCACACGGACGCTCCGCCGGTCACCGACCTCACGGAAGGCACACGATCATGCGGATCTTCATCACCGGTGCGAGCGGCTACGTCGGCGCAGTCGTGGCCGAGCACCTCGTCAGGGCCGGCCACGAGGTGGTCGCCCTGGCCCGCTCGGACAACGCGCGCGAGCGGGTCGAAGGGCTGGGCGCCAAGGCGGTGCCCGGAAGCCTGCGAGACCTCGACGTGCTGCGCGGCGCGGCCGCGGCGGCCGAGGCCGTGGTCCACACCGCCGTGGACTACACCGATCCCGAGATGGGCGAGATCGAGCGCGACACCCTCGCGGCGCTGCTGGGCGGCCTGGACGACGGCGGCGCGTTCGTCTACACCAGCACGGGACTTGTCTACCCGGACCGGCAGGGCGCGACCGTGGACGAGGACCACCCCGTCACCCCGGAGACGTCGGCGCAGCCGTACAAGGTCCTCGGCGAGCGGCAGGTCCTGGCGGCCGGCCATGTGGCGGGCACCGTGATCCGGGCGGCGCTGGTCTACGGGCGCGGCGGGTCGGGCCTGCTCCAGGGGCTCATCGGCGCCGGCAGGCAGAACGGGATGGTGCCCTACATCGGCGACGGCGCCAACAAGTGGTCGTCGGTGCACGTCGACGACCTCGCGGCACTGTACGTCGCCGCGCTGGAGCACCGCGAGCCCGGGGTCGTCGTCAACGCCGCCTCGGCCGAGCGGACCCCGATCCGGCGGATCGCCGAGGCCGTCGCCGGTCTGACCGGCGCCCAGGCCGTGTCGCTGACGCTGGAGCAGGCGGTCGCCGCGATGGGGCCGGCCGTCGGCGCGATGGGGCCGGCCGTCGGCGCGCTCACCCGTTCGTCGCCGATGGACGCCTCGCGGGCGCGACGGCTGTTCGGGTGGGCCCCGGAGCGGCCCGGACTGATCGAGGAGTTGACGACCGGCTCCTACGCGCGGTCCTGATCGGCGGCTCGTTCCGTCCTCGGGCACGGTCCGAGGCGCGGTCTTGGGCGCGGTCTTGGGCGCGGGCTGAGACACAGGGCACGCCGTACGCGCGGGCCGTGCCTGCGCCACCAGGCCCGCGCCCAGAGCGCCTGGAACGCGACCGCGGACAGCAGCACCACCGCGGCGTCCAGCTCGGCGAGCGGACCGGCGGGGGCGGCCAGCGCGGCCACCGCCCTGCACAGCAGCGTCAGCGTCGCGGGCGCCGTCACCGCGAACGCCACTCCCAGACAGGCCGCAGTGCCCGCGACCAGCAGCACCGCGTACGCCCTGAGGGCGCGGCGCTCCCGGCGCGGCAGCCCGGCGATCGGGTCGGAGGAGGGGCGGCGCAGCAGCCGCAGCGCCAGGTGGCGGGCGTAGGCGGAGGCGTCGCCGTACATGTTGCGGCACCCGCTCAGGTCCTGCAGCAGGAAGTAGACGTCGGTGCGCATGAACACGAGGAACTGCGTGGCCAGCATGCCGAGCGAGGTCAGCGCGACCAGCGAGAGCGCGGGATGGCGCCCCAGGACGGCGGTCAGGAGGAGCGCGGCGGAACAGACCGCCGCGTCCGTCGCCATCCCGGCGAGGTAGACCGTCAGGCGGACCCGCCGGCCTGCCAGCCACACGCCGGACACCTCGGTCTGGACGGCCAGGAACTGCAGCCGGGTGCCGAGCCGGATCCTGCCCGGCACCCCGGCGGCCCTGGCGGTCGACAGGTGGGCCATCTCGTGCAGGAAGATCAGCATCCAGCCGACCGCGATCTGCGACGCGAGCACGAGCGTGCCGCGCTCGCTCCACAGCAGGTCGCGCCAGCCCGGCAGCGTCTCCCGCCGCGCGACCGCCGTCGCGATCCCGGCGGCGATCAGGCCGGCGACCAGCAGGTGGGCCAGCGGGTGCAGCGTCCACCGCACGTGCCCGGGGCGCAGCCACGGAAAGGTCGGCGGCGCGGCGGGGGCGGCCGGCCCGCCGGGCTCCTCAAGGAAGCCCAGCTCGCCCAGGGCGCGGACGAAACCGCGGACGTCGAGCTCCGCGCCGGTCTCGGCCCGCAGCCGCCGTTCCGTCTCCTCGACCGTGGCGCCCGCCGACAGCAGCCTGATGGCCCGCATCCCCTCGTACGGCACGGCGACGAACGCGTCCCCGTCCGGGCGGCCGACGATCCACTGGGAGCCGTCCTGCCGGAACGCGAGGTCGCGCAGCCGGACCACGGTCGGCTCTCCCATCGCGGGCCTCCAGACGCGGAGTCAGGGGCGGAAGGTCCCGGTGCGGTGCGAACAGCCGGGCAGGAGGTCGCGCGTCCGGTCGGAGATCACGGGCGGCGGCAGCGGGGCGACCTCCCGCTCGACGTACGCCCGCACGTCCTCTCCCCGGCCGTAGAGTTCCTCGATCGCGGCCAGGCAGGGGCCGACGAGAGCGGGATCGGTGATCCGCCGGGCGCCCACGTGTGCGCCGATCTCGTCGTAGCGCACCTCGTAGAGCAGCGCGGGGCCGAGCACGACGAAGACGGTGCCGGCGTTCGCCACCCTTCCCTCCCTGGGTTCCGGCTGCCGGCGCTTCGTCAGTTGCCGACGCTGTTGCTGCTGGTCGTGGTCTCGATCTTGTCGAGCAGCCGGATGGTGATCGTCGTCTTCACCGGCACGACGGCCTCGTCGACGGGCTCGGTCTCGTGCTCGTTCGTGTTCATCCGGTTCCTCTCGGGAGGGGAGGGGACAAGGATGTTCTCGCGAGAACCCGTTCATGATTCGTCCGTTGACCGGAGACGGTCAAGGTTTTCTTTTGTTCATTCAGCCGGCGTCGATTTCGGTCATTCGCCGCATGGAATTGTGCTCCGATCCGCCGGCCCGGGTCCCGCACACCGGGCAGCCGGGGCGAGGCGGATGCCGGACCCACACGTGGTGGTCCGCGGCGATCAGGTTGACCCCCTGGATGGTGCCGACCGGCGGCACGGGCACCCCGGTCAGCAGCCCGAGCAGCGCGTGGGCGACGAGCTGGCCGGACACGCCCGCCGAGGTGGCGATCACGCCGGGCCCGCCGAGGTGCACGGGCGTGCCGGGGCGGCGCCGCGCCTCCTCGCCGCTGCTCAGGCACTCGTAGCAGGCGCCCGCTCCCGGCGCGAAGCACCCCACGGTGACCAGCGGCCCGTTGTATCCGCCACCCGCCCAGGGGATGTTCGCGGCGGCGCAGGCACGGTTGGCCCACACTCTGATGCCGTGCCCGGTGGGCCGGTCCGCGCAGAGGGCGAGCGCGTCGTAGCCCGCGATCAGGTCGTCCAGCTCGCGCCTGCTGCCGATGTGGCGGCGTGCTCCAGTGACGGAGATGTCGGAGTTGACGGTCCGCAGCCGGGCGACGGCCGCCTCCGCCTTCGGGCGCCCCACGTCGTCCTCGCCGTAGAGCACCTGGCGGTTGAGGTTGGACAGCTCGACCAGGTCGGGATCCACGCAGTGGATCGCGCCGACGCCGACGGCGGCGAGCGCCCAGGCCGCGTGGCAGCCCGTGCCGCCGAGGCCGAGCACCACGACCCGCGCGGACTTCAGCCGGAGCTGGGTCTCCCAGCCGTGGCCGCGCGGCACGACGTCGACCGTGCGGAAGAACGCGTGATTCCTGCTGTAGCGGTCGAGCTCGCGCTCGCTCAGCTCGCCGGGCGGCACCGCCGCGGCGTCCTCCACATATCGGGTGGAGGACAGTTGCTCGACGATCGACGCGGGGTCCGGCAGCTCCGGATGGGCCAGACGCAGCCGTTCGGCGATCTCGTCGCGAGAACGCGTGCCGTCCATCAATGTGAGGGCCGTCCACGCCCAGCCGTACGGGTCCGCGATTTCGGCGGCGATCCCGTAAATCTCGCCGCCGATGCGAATGGTGCCGTCCTCGTATCGGTGAGGCCGGTGCTCGAATTTCACGCGGGGCAGTCGCACGTGACGACGATTAGTGGGCGATAACTGCGCGAGTCAACACTTATTTCTGCAAGAAGGAAAAAGGGGTCGGCCGTAACGTTCCCGCCTCGCGGAGGCGCCGCTCCGCCACGAAGAGGGCATGGAACGTCACCGCTGGGCATACGTTGGGGACGATGAACGATCAGCCTGCCGTGATCTCACCGCCGATGCCGCGCCGCACGATGCTGGCCGCCGCGCTCGCCGCCGTGGTCGTCCCGCTCTCGGGATGTGGAGGCGCAGCGGGCGAGGCCGCCTCTGTCGCTCCCCGCGAGAGCGTGACCCTGCCCGCGTCGGAACGGCCCTCCGCGAGTTCGCAGGGGCCGGAGCCGTCCGTACGGGACCTGCCCGCGCCGGACGAGGCGATCCCCAAGGACCCCAAGCGGCTGGCCGACGCCCTCACCCGTACGGCGGGGCGGCTGCGTGACGCGATCGACGACTGGAGGCGTACGGGCGACCCCGCGAAGGGGGAGGCGCCCGAGCCCGTGGTCCTGCTGTCCCTCTACGAGCAGCGCGTCTACCGCTATCTCGCCCGCAATCCCACGGTCGCGTCCCGCACCTACGGAAAACTGCCGAAGGACATGGCCTCGCGGGCGCGGGACAACGTGACGGCCATCCGCGACCTGCTCTCCCTCGCCCATCCCGTCAGCGGCCCCATAAAGATCAAGGTCGAGTCGCCTGAGCCCGCCGACGCACTGCTCGCCGACTTCCGGCGCGCCGAGCGCCGCTTCGGCGTCGAGTGGGAGGTGCTCGCGGCGGTGATGCTCGTGGAGACCAAGTTCGGGCGGGTGCGCTCGCCGAGCTACGTGGGCGCCAAGGGGCCGATGCAGTTCATGCCGGGCACCTGGAAGGCGTACGGCATGGGCGGCGACATCGACGACACCGGCGACGCCCTGCTCGCCGCGGCCAACTACCTCCACGCGTCGGGCGCGCCCGGCGACTACCGGCGCGCGCTGTACGCCTACAACCACTCCCAGGCATACGTCGACGCGGTCCTGCTGCACGCGCGCCAGATGAAGCGGGACATTAGGAACTACTACGCCTACTACACCTGGCAGGTCTACGTGATCACTCCGAAGGGCGAGCGCCGCCTGACCGGCCCCTGACGGAAGGGCGGCAGGCGAGGATCCGTAACCAATGCCGCTTTCCGTGCGACTCATCCTTCGGGGGATCGATCGCATACGGGAGGTCGGTTGTGCGGCGGCTGACGACTGATGCCGGAATGAAGCCCATCGCGCTGTTGCGCGAAGCGGCGCTGCTCATCGCGGCGGTGCTCGGCCTGCTGTCACTGAACCCGCGTCCTGCGCTCGCGGACGACACGGCCTGCGGGTTCGGGCCGCCCCGCTCCTCGTGGGTGGAGACGTCCGTGACCGTCGCGGAGCGCGGCCACGACACCCCCGTGATGACGAGCACGACGCGGGTCGGCGTGCCTCGTGACTGGCCCGGTGCCGCCGCCCTGCTCGGCGACGGAAGCGCGGTCGGCTGCCTGCTCCCGGACGGCGGCACGGACGGCGGTACGCCGAGCGTCACGATGTCGGCCGACGGCACCGAAGTCGTGGTCCAGAGCACGCAGGACCACCCGCTGGAGCTGTACGACAACGATCAGTGGAGCCAGGAGACCGCCGGGCTGTGGTCGAGCCGTGCGTCCGGCGGGACCCGGTCGGTCACGCTGCTGCCCGGGTTCGGGGCCATGCCCTCCGGACTGACCGGGGCACGCTGGCGGACCGTGGTCGTCAGGACGCCGGAGTCCCGGGTGCGCACCGTGACGCCCCTGCCGTCGGAGGTGCTGCCCGGCGGCACCTACGTCTGGCGGGACAACGCCGCCCCGCCGCGCGTCGAGGTCGCTCTGCAGTTGTCCGCGCGGGCGGAGTTCCAGCGCTGGGTGGACCTGCGGGGGCAGAACGTGCTCCTGATCGCGACCTACCTGGGCTTCGCGCTGCCCTACCTGCTGCTGGCCGGACTGCTCGTGCTGCTCCATCGGCGTTCGGCCGACCGGGACGAGCGCGTCCTCATCCGGATCACCCTCGGCGCCCTGGCAATGATCGTGGCGGCGGAAACGATGCTGGTCGTGGGCGTGCTCACCGGCACGATGTTCCTGGCCGCCCTGATCGGCGTGCTGGACACGCTGGCGATCCTCGTCGTGGCCGCGCCGCTCTGCCTGGCGGTGCGGGGGCTGTCGCGCACCGGCCTCCGGCGGGGAGTCCCCCTGCTCGTCACCGCGGTGCTCGCCGCCGCCGCCGCCCTGGCGCTCCTGGCCGCACGCGCCCTTTACAGCGAGCCACAGGCACCCCTGTGGGTGTCTCCTGTCGTGGTCACCGCGCTGCTGCTCACCGCGGCGGCGTGGGCGACCGCGGTCCGGGCCGCCCGCGTGCGGGGCAGGACGCCGCGCGCCGTGCGCGTCCTGCTGTGCTGGAGCGTCCCCGGCCTCGCGCTGCTGACCCTCGCCTACGTGGCCCACGCGACCGTCGTCAGCCTGCGGATCAGGAGCAGGCTGCCGGACGAGGCGACGTCGCCCTATTTCCTGTTGCGCGGCCTCTCCTACCTGATGTGGCCGCTGGTGGTGCTCCTGCTTCTGCTGCTGCTCCGCCTGCACGGGCGGCGTACGGACTCCGTCGGGCCGTCCACCGTGTGGCTCCTGGTGTTCCTGTTCGTCGTGGGCACGATCAGGTGGCTCAACACGTACGCGGGGATGCCCTTTCCGCTCGCGGGGCTCGTGGGGCTGGCCGCACTGCCCCTGCTGCTGCGGCTGGCGCGACGGGCCGAGGTCGCCGACCCGGGCGTGTCACGCCGCCGGCTCGCCATGATCGTGAGCGAGTACCGGGACCTGGAGGAGAGGGAGAAGGGACTGCGGCGGCGCTGGGCGGCGGGGGAGATCGACGACGAGGAACACGCCAAGGAGATCGGGCCGGTCGTCGACCGCATCCGCCGCCTCCGCATGGAGATCGGCCTCGACCCCGACAGGGAGGACGGGCTCGGCCCGCTCGACGTGGCGCTGTCGCGCGGCCCGGGCGCGTCGTGGTGGGCGAACGCGCGGCTCGCCGCCCGCTACGCGTCCTACGTCGGCGCGCCCGCCGCCGTGTTCCTGATCTGGGCCACGTGGAGCACCGACAGCAGGGGGCGCGACGGCTGGCTCGACCGGCTCGGCGATCCCAACGGCTTCTACGGCCTGGCCGGCGACCTGATCGGCGGGTTGCTGATCTGGCCGGTGGCGGGTTTCGTACTGGGCGCGCTGTGGCGTCGCCTGCCCGGCAGGCGCGGCTACCTCAAGGGCGTCGTGCCGGTCCTCGCGTACGCCGCGGCGACGGGGGCCCACGCCGTGCTGAACAACGTCATCGGCCAGGCCCCCGTGCGCGGCTCGCTCGTGCGGGTGCTGCTGCTGTTCCTGGTGCTCACCGTCGTCGCCGTCCTCATGGACGCGCGGACCCTCCAGACCCGCCCGGGTGGCCTCGCGTCGCGGCTCACCCCCGTGGCCGTCGTCTACCGGCTCGGCACGGCGGGCAGCGGGATCGCGCTCATCGTCGCGCAGGCGGCGGCCATCCTCGGCCTGTGGAGTCAGCTCAGGAACGGCATCGACATCACCTCACAGGTGGACACCTCGGCCCAGGCGCCGATAAGCGCCGACGCGCAGGTGCTCCTGGGCCGCGTGGACAAGTGAGGACTCACTGCGGGCTCAGAGAGCGGGGTAGGCGTTGTTCACCAGCATCACGAACTGCTCGTGGTGCCAGTCGCCCGCCAGCGGCGCGTTGGGGAGGGCGCCGGTCGGCCGGAACCCGTCCGACCAGGGCGTGAGGGAGCCCTTGGGGTCGCACCTGTAGTCGATCAGCCTGTCGGAGCCCTCGGGCAGGAGCGGTCCGCCGACGCCGTCCGACTCGCCGGGCCGCTTGATCCACAGGTAGGCGTCGACGCCGGGAGCGGGAGCGGCGATCGGCCGGGCGCCCAGCCCCGCGCCGTTCTGGTTGCACTCGGCGGCCCGTGAGGGACGCCGGTCGACGCGGCTCTGGTCCACGAAGGTGTTGACGTCGCTTGAGGTGCTCACCGCGGTGGGCCGGGCCGGTCCGCCCCAGCCGTCGCGGGAGGTGTCGACGACCACGCCCAGGGAGGCGGGCAAGCCCTTGGTGATCAGGGCGGCGCGCATCGCGAGGGCGTAGTCCCGTTCGTTCAGGTAGGGGTTCCAGTCGATGAACCTGCTCTGCTTGATCGGCTGGCCGCTCACGGTCTGATCGGGGCCGGTCAGGAACGGCTCCTGGAGGGGGATGTAGTCCCCGACGTTCGTGGTGATGCCGGTGAGGCTGCTCAGACCCCTCGTCGTGCCGCGCACGGTCTCGGTGATGGAGGTCGCCAGCGCGGTGAAGTTCGACTCCCAGCCGGCCCAGCCCGCGCTGCCCGCGTCCATGTACGTGTAGACGTTGGGCAGCAGCGACAGCGTGTCGAGGGCATACCGGATGCCCATCACGTACACGCCCGACCCCGCCGCGCGCTCACACGGGTAGGTGTACGGGGCGCCTCCCACGGTGAGGTCGGTCAGGGCCCGCGGCTCGATGACGGCCGCGACGCGCAGATTGCGATACTCGGGCTTGGCCAGGAGCGCGGCGACGGGGTCCACGAACTCCGCCTTGTAGCGGTTGAGGCCGTTGTCCTGCTCGTGCAGCTCGGCGTCGGAGACGCGTGAGCGGCAGTCGCGGTCGGGCAGGTCGTGCAGGACGACGGTGACGTATCCGGCGCCCTGCTCGACGGCGGTGTCGAGGTGGTCCTTCAGCGTGCGGGTGACCCCGGAGCCGCCGGTGACGTCGGCGATCCGGTTCAGCCAGACCGCGGTGGGCGTCTTCTCCAGGCCGCGCATCTTCTGCGCGGTCGCGTCGTCCACCTTCACGGCGGAGGACTCGACGTCGGCCGCCCAGTCCGGATCGACGTACCCCTTGACGCCGAGGAACGGGTTGTCCACCGGCAGGTCCCCGCCCGGGCTGGGGCTCGGCGACGGGCTCGCCGTGTCGTTGTCCTGCTCGGTGGCGGTCCACAGCACGGCGCTGGGCGCGGTGGCCTGGCTGCTGCGCGTGTCGAAGGTGGCGCTGCCGTTCACCGTGTCGTCGTCCTCGGCGGCGGCCACGGTGAGGGGCTGCGGGACGTTCCAGTTGTCCGGGGTGAAGGACGGGTTGGTGACGATCGTCAGGTCCTTGTCGCCGGACATGTTGGCGGTGCCGATGCGCACCGTGCCCTCGGGCCTGCGGGTGAGCCACACCTGGACGCTCGCCGTGCCTCCCTCGGGCACGGTGACCGTCTTGGGCTCGATGACGATCCGCAGCGGGCCGGGCGACGGGCTCGCGCTCGGACCGGCGGACGGGCTCGCGCTGGGACTCGCGGACGGGCTCGGCGACGCGCCCGGCACGATGACCTGGCAGGGCACCCCGTTGAAGGTGAAGTCGGTGGGCGGCGGGTTGCTCCCGGTCCAGGTGCCGCCGAACCCGAGCTGCAGGGACCCGCCGGCCGCCACCGTGCCGTTCCAGGGCTCGTTCTGCGCGGTGACGCGGTCGGCGAGCTGGGTCCACCGGGCCGACCAGCCCTGCGTGAGCTTCTGCGAGCCGGGGAACGTGAACGTCAGTTTCCAGCCGGTCAGCGCCTCGCCGGTGTTCCTGACGGTGATCCCGGCCGTGAAACCGCCAGAATTCGTTCCCCACTGGGTGCTCGTGTAGGTCACCTGGCAGGTGACGGCGGCGTCGGCGGACGTCGTGCCCAGGACCGGTCCCGTCGCGGCCAGAGCCGCGACGGGGGCGACGGCCGCGACGGCCGTCAGGATCCTGCGGGCGAACCGATGGTGGCCGAAGGGCATGGGCGATCGTCTCCAGGGTGAGGTGACGGCTCTGGCATGCCGGCGCCCCTTCCGGTACGCGCATGGGGCCGACGCTCCCCAGAGTCGGGAATCGCCCGGTTCATGTACACGATTCGCCGAAGTGAAAATCTCCCTTTCCGTGGCAAATGGGCCCGAATTGCGCGGCACCTCGGGAAACGTCGTACGAGATCTGCCGGTCGGCGCCGAATCCCGTGAAATATTCAGCGTGCCCAGGGCCCGGTCCGGCCCGGCGCGGTGGCCGTTACGGGCGGTCGCTGAAACAGAGGCAGCCGCCGATCTGGGCCGCCACCTCCAGTTGGTCGTAGAAGAGCCGGTGACTGAGGATCAGCCCGTCCTCCACCGTGGAGAAACTGCACGACCGCAGGAGGACGGGCCGCCCGGTCGCCTCGAGAACGTCCCCACCGGGGAAGAGGAGCGGCCCCTTGTGCGTGCCGCTGATCGTGAACTCCGCCGCCACGGTGTCTCCGAACATGGTCACCGACTGCGGCGTGATCACCATGTTGGGGTACGCCTCCATCCATTGACTGTAGTAGGAGGTGATCTCCTCCCTGTTCTCGGCGAGGCCGTCCGGGGACACCAGAACGGCCCGCTCGTCGAAGCACTGCGCCAAGGCGTCGAGGTCATGACGGTTGATGGCCTGTCTCAGCCTGTCGACGGCACGGAGCACTTCGGACATCGGACGTTCCCTTCCCCCGACGAGAGCGGCCGGATGGTGCGCGTGCGCCGTGACCGGCATGGCGAAGCCCGGACATCGGCGGCATTTTCACGATAACCCAGCTCACGGGCTGGACCGTGTGCGTCGGCGGGGACTCAGGGCTCGTCGGCGGGGAGGGCGAACATCCGGATGTACAGGGGTCGCGCGCCGGGCGGCGCGTCCTGCGCCCGGTGGCTGTACTTGAGCAGCAGCGCGACGTAGGCGTCGAAGAACTCGGCGAACTCCTCCTTCGTCATCCGCCCGAGACCGCGCGAGCCCTTGGCCCAGTCGGGATCGCGCCGATAGGCCTCGGGGAAGCGCTCCAGGAGCGCCCGATCCTCCTCGAAGCCGACACGGTGGAACTCCTCGAGCACCGGGCGGTCCTCGGGGGCGAGCTGCGCGGGGGTCGGCGCACGCATGTCGCGCGGGGTCTCGGCCCTGCGCCACCAGCGTTCCCGGCCGCCGGAACGCTCGGGGATCTCCTCGATGAAGCCGTATTTCTCGAGCTGGCGCAGGTGGTAGCTGGTCGTGCCGGTCTTCGCGCCGAGCAGCTCGCCGATCGTCGTGGAGGTCGCGGGCCCGTGGATGTCGAGGTGGCGCAGGATGAGCCGCCGCATGGGGTGGGCCAGCGCCTTGAGGCGCGCCGGATCGTCGAGCAGGAACGGCTCCTCGTCCTTCATGAGGAGCACCCTAGTCCTCCAGAACGATATCTGCAGAGAAGCCTTTGCCGAGACTTCTCTGCAGACTAGTTTCGGCAGCATGCGTCGAATCGCCCTGGCCATCGGCCTCGCTCTGACCCTGACGGCGGCCCCCGCGGCGGCCGCCGCCGCCCCACCGTCCCCCGCCGCACCGTCCCCCGCCGCCGGAGAGGCGGTCGCCGTACCCGCCGACCTGGCCGGAAGGGAGGTGAGCTTCCCCGGCGGCGGCGGCCTCACCCTGCACGGCACCGTGCTGACGCCGGCGAAGGCGTCATCCGGGCGGCCCGGCATGGTGCTCGTCCACGGAGCGGGCACCGGCACGCCGCGCGCCAAGCTCATGGGCGAGGCCGTGGAGTTCGCCCGCAGGGGCATGTCCGTGCTCGTCTACGACAAGAGGTCGGAGGGCTACTCGACCTTCCACCGGTCCTACTCGATGCTCGCGGACGACGCGCTCGGCGCGGTGGCCGCGCTGCGGTCGCAGCCCGGTGTGGACCCGGCGAAGGTGGGCGTCTGGGGGCTCAGTGAGGGCGGCTGGGTCGCGCCCCTCGCGGCCTCCCGCTCGCGGGACCTCGCGTTCGTCGTGGTCGTCGGCGCCAACGCGCTCGCGCCGCTGCGGCAGCAGGCCTGGGCCGTCGCCGCGGGCCTGCGCAAGGCGGGGGTCGCGGGCTCGCTGGTGGACCGGGCCGAGCCGAACCTCTACCGAGTGATCGCGGACGGCGGCATGTTCCCCGAGCCCTGGTACGACCCCGAGCCCACCCTCTCCGCCGTGCGGCAGCCGGTGCTCGCCGTCTGGGGCGTCCACGACCTGCTGACGCCGCCGAAGGAGACTCCGCCGATCTTCGCGCGGGCGCTGGAGAAGGGCGGCAACCGGCACTACACGTTCCGGTTCTTCCCCGGGGCCGACCATGCCGCCCACCTCACGCCCGACGGCGGCGTCACCCGGCTGCCCGCCCTCGCTCCCGGATACGCCGACCTCGTCGGCACCTGGGTCCGGGAGGTCGTCTCGGGGCGGCCGCCGCTGGCGAGCACCTCGGGCCCCGCGCCCGAGCAGGCGACGCCCACCGTGCCGGTGGACCGTCCGGCGCCGTGGGAGTCGGCCCCGGTGCAGTTGGCCGTGATGCTGCTGCTGATCGCCGCGTTCGCCGCCTACCCCGTGACCGCCCTCGTCCGCCGGCTGCGCGGGCGGTCCCTCACGGCCCTGCCGGCCGCGCCGCGCGTGGTCGGCGCCACCGGGCTGGTGGCGGTGCTCGGGTCGTTCGCCTTCCTGTTCTATCTGCTCATGACCGGAGGAAAGCTGGCCGCGCCGGGGCCGGTGCTGCTCGGCCGTCCGGTCGTCTGGCTGGCCCTGCAGGCCCTGGCGCTGACCACGGTGGCCGCCTCCGTACGGACCGTCCGGGCGTGGCGGCGGGCAGGGACGAGGGGTGAGCGGGTCCGTCTCGGGCTCCTGCTCGCCGGCGGCGCCGTGTTCCTCCCCTGGTCCCTCTACTGGGGGCTGCTGCTCCCGTGAGCGGGGGTCCTGCCGAGGCGGGCGAGGATCTGGTCGAAGCGGGAGGCATCCGGAGCGGCGGGCACGCTCGGCGCGAACGCGGCGCCGGGCCTCTCGCGGTAGTCGCCGTCCGGCACCGCCAGGGCGATCGGCCAGGCGGCCTTGGCCAGGTCCGGGGCGGGCTCGTAGGCGATCCCCAGCGCGCGGGCGACGTCCCACCCGTGGACCAGGTAGTCGATGAAGTGGAAGCCGATGGCGTGCACGGCCGGGAACGGCGCGTCCACCCCCACTTCTGGCAGGACGAACCCGCGGTCGAGCACCCCCTCGGCCGCGAACGCGGTGATGACACGCTCGGCCGCCGCCGCGTAGGCCCAGACGGGGTCGGGGCCGGGCCGCTCCCGCCACACGTCGGGGTCGGCCCCGCGGCCCTCCGCCGCGGCGGCGAAGCCGAGGTGCTGGGCGGTCATGTGCGCGAGCAGGTCGGCCAGGGTCCAGCCCGCGCAGGGCGTCGGCCGCTCCAGGTCGCCGGGGCGCACCTCGGCCACCACTTCCACGCTCGCCTGCACGGCCCGCCGGTCCAGTTCCCGGATGTCCATCTCTCCTCCAATTTTCGTAAGCGCATGCAGACGATATGCGCGTGCTTATCCTCTGTCAATGTCTAAGCTGTGGGTCATGCTCGACCGCCCCGATCTCGCCGCGATGGCGGCCCCCCTGACCAGGGCGCTGATGGCCGCCGAGACGCCGATCCTGCGGGAGCACGGCCTGTCGATGTGGGCGTACGTCGTGCTCCTCGGCCTGGACGCGCGGCCGGTGCGCACGCAGGCCGCGCTGGCGGAGTCGATCGGCGCGGACAAGACACGCATCATCCGCGTCCTGGACGACCTCCAGAACAGAGGGCTCATCGAGCGGAGCCCTGACCCGGCCGACCGCCGCGTCCGGCTCCTGTCCATCACGCCCGAGGGCCGCCGCGTACGGGACGGCGCTCAGGCGGGCATCCGCCGGATGGAGGAGCGGTTGCTCGCCCGGCTCCCGGACGGCGACAGGGAGGCGTTCCTCCGGGCGCTGCGGGTTCTGTCGGCCCTGCCCCCGCAGGAGTTCCGGTAAATCCCGTTGATCCGTGAGCGGCCCGATGGCTCCGGTGTGCGCCCGTGTCTCTGCGTTCGACCCCTCTGGTCGATCCGCGCACCGGCGCATCGAGTCGCCGGCCGGCCTGGCCGGCCTCCCGGCCTGACGGCGTAGCCGCCGGGTCGGCGTACCTGCGCCTGTTCACCGCCGCGGGCCACGAGCATCTCGCCGAGCTCGACCTGCTGGACCTCTGGGTCGTTCTGACTTGGGTGGCAGACTGGGAAGGGAGCCGACCGAAGAGGAGGTCGAGATGACCACCGAATCGGCAGAACGGGTCTCGTGGCCGGGCCGCTACTTTGAGGACTTCTCAGTGGGCGACGTTTACCGGCATCCGCTGGGGCGAACGGTGACCGCCACGGACAACGTATGGCAGGCCCTCCTGACACAGAACACCATGCCGGTGCACTTCGATGCGCACTATGCGGCCCAGACCGAGTTCGGCCGGCGACTGGTGGACTCGACGTTCACGTTGGCTCTGGTCACCGGTCAGAGCGTCACGGACGTCTCGCAACACGTGATGGCGAACCTCGGTTGGGACAAGGTGCGGCTGCCGAACCCGGTGTTCGAGGGCGACACGATCTACTCGCAGTCGGAGGTGCTGTCCGTCCGGGAGTCGCGCTCGCGCCACAACGTGGGCATCGTGACGGTCCGCACCATCGGCTTCAACCAGCGTGGTGAGATCGTCATCATCTTCGAGCGCACCATGATGATCTACCGACGGGGGTGCGGGCCCGACGTGACCGCCGTGCGGCCGGTGTGGGACGAGCGAGCACAGCGGGCGGTGCAGGGTCCATGAGAGCCAGATCGTGGCTCTTCACGCCTGGTGACCGCCCCGATCGGTTCGGCACGGCGGCGCGACAGCGGCCGCGGTCCACCAGGAGGTGTCATGAACGCACCGACCGACGTGCTGGACCTGGTACGAGACGGCGCGGACCTGATCGTGCCGATCCACAACGGCGAACCGCACACTGTCATCGATGCTCTTGAGGCCCACGCCGACCGGTTGACCGGTGTTCGGATCCATCAGATGGATCCCGCCCGCGAACGCTCCTATATCAACGGCAAATACCCGGGGCAGCTGACCCATGTCAGCTACTACCTGGGGCCGGGATGCCGGCAGGCGTACTGGAACGGCACGTGTGAGCTCGTCCCGGCGCACTTCAGCGAGGTGCCCCTGCTGCTCCGCGAGTACACCCGGCACTCCCTGGTCCTGGCCGCGTCGACCATGCCCGACGAGCACGGCTACTTCAGCCTCGGCACCAATGCCGACTACGTGGCCGCGTTCATCGGTGAGGTGCCGTTCTTCCTGGAGGCCAACCCGCGAATGCCGCGCACTTTCGGACATAACCAGATCCACGTCAGCCAGGTCGCCGGCTGGTGCGTCGCCGACTACCCCCTGCAGGAGACGATGCCGGCCGTACCCGACGACCGGGACACGCGCATCGCGGAACTGGTCGCCGAGCGCGTGCCGAACGGGGCATGCCTGCAGATCGGCGTCGGCCGCATCCCCAACGCGCTGCTGGCCGAGCTGGCGGGACACCGCGATCTGGGCGTGCACACCGAGGCGATGTCCGACGGCGTCATGCACCTGGCGGAACAAGGCGTCGTCACCGGCGCGCGCAAGAAGCACCAACGCAACAAGAATGTCGCCACCTTCTGCATCGGCACCCGGAGTTTCTTCGACTGGCTCGACGGCAACGCGTCGGTGGCCATGCTGCCGGTCAACCGGGTCAACGACCCACGAGTGGTGGCCCGCGAACCCGCCATGATGTCGATCAACGCCACCAGTGAGATCGACCTCATGGGCCAGGCGGCCAGTGAGACCATCGCGGGTCGTTACTGGTCGGGCTCGGGAGGGCAGGCCGACTTCGCCCGCGGCGCCATGTACTCCGACGGCGGGCAGGCGTTCCTTGTCACCCACGCGGCCACCAGCGACGGCACCAGCAGAATCAAGGTCCAGCTCGGCCGCGCCACCCCGGTCACCACGTTGAAGAACACCATCGACCACGTCGTCACCGAGTACGGCATCGCGGAGCTGAGGGGTCGCAGCATCTCCCAGCGTGCGGCCGCGCTGATCGCCATAGCGCACCCCGATCACCGCGACCGGCTCACCTATGAGGCCCGCCACGCCGGGTTGTTGCATTGAACGCGTCCACAGTGAGGGAGTGGACCGGGCATGAACGATATCGCCATTCACGACAGCGACGCCGCCCACCAGCGGCTGTCCGCGGAGGTGCGCGAACTCTGCGGGCGTTTCGGCGACGAGTACTGGCGCGCCCGGGACCGCGAGCGGGCCTATCCGGAGGAGTTCGTACGCGCCCTCACCGAGGCCGGGTACCTGTCGGTCCTCATCCCGAATGAGTACGGCGGGCTGGGGATGGGGGTCACTGAGGGAAGCATCATCCTGCAGGAAATCAACCGTTCCGGCGGGCACTCTGCCGCCTGCCACGCCCAGATGTACACCATGGCACCGTTGCTGCGGCACGGCAGCGAGGAGCAGAGACGGCGCTATCTGCCCGAGATCGCGGCCGGCAGGCTGCGGCTGCAGGCATTCTCCATCACCGAGCCCGAGGCCGGATCAAACACCACCCGGATCCGGACCATGGCGGTGCGCGACGGCGAGGACTACGTGGTGACCGGCCACAAGAACTGGACCAGCCGGATCGCCCAGTCGGACCTTCTGATGCTGCTGGCCCGCACTCGTCCGCTGGCGGAGGACCCCGCTGAACGGACCGAGGGCATCGGTCTCTTTCTCGTCGACCTGCGTCAGGTCCGTGAGGAGCAGCCCGCCACGCTGGTCGTCGAACCGGTCCGCACCATGTTCAACTACGCCACCAACCAGGTCTGGTACAAGGGTATGCGGATCCCCGCCGACAGCCTGATCGGCGAGGAGGGGCATGGATTCCGCTACGTCATCGACGTCTGGAACGCCGAACGCATCCTGCTGGCCTCCGAGGCCATCGGCGACGGGTACTGGTTCCTCGACCGGGCGGTCGCGTACGCCAGGGAGCGTGACGTCTTCGGTCACCCCATCGGGGCCGACCAGGGCGTGCAGTTCCCGTTGGCCCGCGCCTACACCCAGGTCGCCGCTGCGGACCAGATGCGCACCCGCGCAGCCGCCCTGTTCGACAGCGGGCAGCACAGCGGAGCTGAGGCGAACACGGCCAAGTTCCTGGCGAGTGAGGCCAGCTGGCAGGCGGCCAACGTCTGCCTGGACATCCACGGCGGCAACGGGTTCGTGGACACCTGGGACGTCGAGCGGAAGTTCCGCGAGACCCGCCTCTATCAGGTCGCCCCTGTCAACAACAACCTGGTCTTGGCCTTCATCGGACAGCATGTCCTCGGACTGCCCCGCTCCTACTGAACGATCAGGATCGTCACAAAGGGGCACCGGCTAGCGACTCGTGAAGCCGCGCCCGAGCGGCGGGCCGAGCCGCAACTGAAGAGCCGGATAGCGGGGCGCGTCGAACCCGAAGGACTGGTACAGCTCGATCCCGTACGACGTGGCGTTGAGGTCGATCGTCCGGACCTCGGTCTCGGTGCGGTACCAGGCGAGCAGCGCGTCGAGGCAGGCGCGCGCGAGGCCGAGCCGGCGGCGCCGCCGGTCGGTGCAGATGTTGAAGACGTGGCCCTGCAGGCCGCTCGGGTTCGTCGGTCCCGGAGCATGGGGGTCGCAGGTGCCCGCCGCGCAGCTCACCACGCCGAGCTCCGGGTCGTCCACCACGAACGCGGCGAAGTCCCCCGGATCGCCCAGCCGCCGGGCGAACCACGCCTCGGCCGACGCCCGCCAGGGCGCGCTCTCGTCCCCGACCTCCGCCCCCATGTCCTCCAGCATCACGGCGCGCAGGCGGACGAGGGCCGCGGCGTCCGCCGCTCCCGCCCGGCGGACCACCGTCCCCGAGATCGTCATGGTCACCATTGTGGCCGCGCCCGCGGGCAGGCGCACGGCCCCGATCAGGCCGTGGCGGCGGCGTTCTCCGCGGCGGCCACGACGTCCTTCAGCCGGCCCATCGCGTGGTAGGTGCCGAACACGTCCATGTAGTCGCGCGTCTCCACGATCTCGCCGTTCCGTACGCGCAGGGTCAGCAGGCCCGTGGCCCGGAACGGCCGGCCGTCCGGTTCGAGGGTGCCGGTGCCCTCCCACTCCCCGGTGACGACCTCGGGATCGGCCGCCTCGTGGACGACGACGTCGTGGATCTCGGCGAGCCGTACGGGGCTCGCGCCCCACGACGCGCGGTAGAGGGCGCGGATCTCCTCCCGCCCCTCCAGCCGGGCGGGGAACAGCGGCGCCCGGAACGGGAACGTGTGAAGGGCGTCGGCGGCGTAGAGGTCGGCGAGGTCGTCGGCCGACCTGTCGACCATCGCCCGGTGAAAGCGGGCCAGGACCTCGCGCGGGGTGAGCTGCATCCGTTCGCTCCGATCATTCGAGAGGTGTTTCGCTCAACGACTGTTGACTCAACGACTGTAGAGCGAACGGGCCGATGTGGTCAACGCCGGTAGAGTCGTCACGTGGAGGGGACGCCGACGAGCCGGGCAGAGCGCCGGCGCCGCACCGAGGAGCGCATCCTGTCCGCCGCGCGGGCGATCTTCGCCGAGCGCGGCTTCCAGCGCACGACGATCCGGGCCGTCGCCGCGGCCGCGGAGGTCGATCCGGCCCTGGTCATGCAGTACTTCGGGTCGAAGCAGGAGCTGTTCGAGCAGGCCGTGCGGATCCCGTCGATCCCGCCGCTGGACGGCGAGCTGGAGCCGGTCGAGGAACTGCTGGGCAGGATCGGCATGAAGATGGGGCCGCTGCCGCAGGCGACGCTGGCGATGATGCGCTCCATGCTCACGCATCCCGACGCGGCCGACGAGGTGCGCGGCAAGCTCGACGGCCAGGTGGCGCAGCTGGCGGAGGCGATCGATTCCGACGAGGCCGAACTGCGGGCGGCACTGATGGTCAGCACGATGCTGGGCGTGACGATCGCCCATCAACTGCTCGGCCTCACGGCCCTGCGCGGCGCGTCTCCCGAACGGATCGCCGAGACGCTCCGCCCGTCCCTGCGTGCCCTTGCCGAGGGCTGAGCGGGCCCGCACGCATGACCGCGGGTGTGGCACTCCTGAGAATCGTGTGACCTGGGTGATTAGAGCGACCGGCGGGGGGCAGTGCCGCTTCCATGGTCATCTCGGCTTCCCCCGGCACTCGTCGAAGCGAGCGGGGGCTCTGTTCGGCCTGCGTGCGTGAGCTGTTCGACCGGGCCGGCCGCAGGTACTTGTATCCGCTCGTCTGCTGCGACGACTGCCGCCCGCCCGCAGCCGAGGCGCCCTCCGCCGTCCTGTGCGAGGACTGTGGACGGGAGAGCCGGGAGCCGGACGTCCGCAGATCCGCGTCCGTCGCGACGGGCTGTGCGGCCTGCGGCCCCGCCCTGCGGTGGGAGGGGGCCACGGGTGCGGACGCGCTGGAGGCGGCCGTCGCGGCGATCGGGGCCGGGGGAGTGGCCGGCGTCCACGACCTGTTCGCCGACCAGGTCGTCTGCGACGCCAGATCCGAGCAGGCGCTGGCGCGCATGGACGGCGCGTCCGGACCGGTGCGGGTGCTGGTCAGGAACGTCTCGATGGCCCGGGAGGTGGCGAACCTGTCCGCTTCCGACATCCGCGCGCTGGTCGAGCGTGCCGAGCCCGCCACGCTGGTGCGGCTGCGCGAGCCGGTGCTGCCCCGGGCCGTACGGCGCGCGACGCCCGACGCCGACCTGTTCCTGCCGCGCACCCCGCTGCAGTATCTGCTCACCGCGCGCCTGGACGGCCCGCTGGCCGTGTGGGACCGGTCGGGCGAGCGGGCGGACGGGTGGCCGTGCGACGGGACGCTGACCGTGAGCGGGCTGGCGCGCGCCGGGCGGCAGAGTTGGACGACGGGGTTGCCGGCCCGCCTGGCGCTGGGCGGGACCTCCTCCCCCTTCATCAGGAGGGAACCGGCCGCGAGCCCGGCGGCGTCGCCCGTCGGCACTTCTTAGGCAGCACGCGCACGGATCATGTGACAGGGGAGCGGGCTCTGCCCGCTCCCCTGCGCGGCGTGTGATCCGATCAGGCGTTGGCGCAGATGGCGTAGACGCTGATGCCGACGGTGTTGTAGTAGTTCTGCCGGCCGAGCGCGATCCATCCGGTGCCGTCCGCGGTGGGGAAGCTGCCCACGAGGACCGCGTCGTTGCCCTGCGCCTCGCCGCCGCCGCCCACGGCGCGCTTGCCCGCGGGGCAGTACACGGTGCGCCGGGTGAAGTTCGGCACGTTCGCGTTGGGCAGCGTCACGACCTGGTAGCCGTCGACGACGGCGCGGGACGTGGTCTGCGGGCCCGCGTCGGCGAGCGCGGTCGCGCCCGCGCCGGTGACCGTGAGGCCGGTGAGGACCAGCGCGCCTGTCGTGATTGCATGAACAAATCGCACGTAAAAGCTCCGTTGTATCGGAAATGACCGGATTTCGAACCGAAGAATCGGGTGTGAATGGCGCCAACGCCGTCCCCGCCGGTTCCGTCGCCACACCTACCCTTGATCGTCTTCCGTCACACTTCGCAATGGTGTATTTACTCCTCGTATTGCAGGCGCCGACTTCGGCATGACACAAGGTCACGACCGTCCATGCGGGCCCGGCGCGGCGCAGGGGGCGGCCGTTCGCCCGTGGGTACGTTCCTGCTCGGGAGGATCGCCATGAGAAAGATCGTCGCTGTCGCCGTGCTCGCTGCGATGACCATGCTCGGCACGGTCGCCGCGGTCGCGTCGGTGGCCGCCGGGACCGGCGGCCACCCGAGGATCGGCCCGTGGGCCGGGAGTCCGCCGCAGGCCCCCACGCTGCCCAAAGGGGGTGTGAAGCGGCAGGAGGTGAGCCAGAAGCAGTACGACATCCTCGTCGGCCAATGCCGCTACCCGAAGACGTCGGAGGCGCGGCACCGCTGCCGCACACAGGTGCGCGAGCAGTACAAGGTGGGCGCCTTCAACCCGAATCTCGACTGCCGCACGTACTCCGGGGTCAGTGTCTGCGGCGTGCTCGAACTCAGCGCCTCGCAGCGCTCCTGCGTCGAGGAGTCGGTGGGCGGCGGGCTGACCCGCCGGCGGGCCGAGGTGGAGTGCTACGCCTTCCGCTGAGGCCACCCTTTTCGGCGAAATCTCCGGTCCAACCTAAATATTTGGCCAAACCGCAACTTTCCATGATCTACCCTGCGGGGGTGGACGCCAACAGTCAGGGTGCCGCCGAACTCCTGGAAGCGTTGATGCGAACGGCGGCGCGGTTCAGCGAGATGGGACGGTCCGTCTCCCGCGACTTCTTCCCCCACGTCCGCGTCGAGCCCGTCTCCGACCTGGCCGGGCCCGCCGTACGGCTCGGCGCCGCGCTGGCGCTCCCGGGGCACGACCTCGTGTTCGAGACCGCCGTCGCGGTCGGCGAGGAGACGTTCAGCGTGCGGGGCGGCCTCGTGCTGGACGGCGAGGAGGAGATCCTGGTCCTGCCGTCCGTCGAGACCGCCGACGCGGTGGCGTGCGCGGCCATGCTGGACCGGTATGCCGACGAGCTCACGACACCGGCCCGCTGGCACGTTCAGCGGCTCATGGAGTCCTGCGAAGCGGACTCCTAGAAGGAGCGACGTCCCGCGAGGCGGACTCCTGACGCCTCACAGCGCCTGGAGTCCCTGGATCACCTCGCGGAGGATGCGTTCCTCGGGCAGTTGGGCGACCGTGGCCTGCGGCCGCGCGGTGATCAGCCCCTGGTCGCGCAGGTCGCCCAGCAGGATGCGCACGACGTTCAGCGACATGCCGAGCTCCGAGGCCAGGTCGGCCACGGAAAGGGGGATCCGGCACAGCTGCAGGATCCGCCAGTGCTCGGGGGCAAGCCCGGAGACCCCGCTGTACGCCGCGGGAGCCGTCCTGATGATGGTCATCAGGTCGAAGTCGGGCCCGCTCGGACGCGTACGGCCACGGGTGAGTGTGTAGGGGCGCAGCAGCGGCCCGTCCTCGTGCTCGGTCACGAGTCCTCCTGAGCGCGTTGCCAGCCCGCCTGGAAGGAGGAGAACAGGTCGCCCCGCTCCTCCTTGAGCTGCGGCGCCAGATTGGCCTGCCGCACCCGGCGGGGCAGGGAGTCCTGGGCGCCGCCGCCGATCGGCGGCGTGAGGGCCAGGGCTGGGGGCGAGGACTCCGGCTGGGCGAGGCGCTCGACCGCCGGTTCCCTCGTCTCGTTCTCCACCACGATCTCCTGCGGAAGCAGGAGCACGGCGCTCGTCCCGCCGTACGGCGAGGTGCGCAGGGAGACGCGGATGTTGTGCCGCCGGGCCAGCAGCCCGACGACGAACAGCCCGAGCCTGTCGCTGTCGGCCAGGTCGAACTCCGGCGGGTCGGCGAGCCGCGCGTTGAGGTGCGCCAGCTCCTCCGGAGGGATGCCGAGCCCGCGGTCCTCGACCTCGATGGCGAAGCCCCGGGCGACCATCTCCCCCCTGACCTGCACGCGGGTCTGCGGCGGGGAGAAGACCGTGGCGTTCTCGATCAGCTCGGCGAGCAGGTGGACGACGTCGGTGACGCTGCTGCCCGCGAGCGAGTACCCGTGCGGCATGTTCACGTCCACCCGCAGGTAGTCCTCCACCTCCTCGGTGGCGGCGCGGGCCACGTCGTACAGCCGGACCGGGTTGCGCCAGCCGCGGCCGGGAACGGCGCCGGACAGGATGATCAGGCCCTCCGCGTGGCGGCGCATGCGGGTGGTGAGGTGGTCGACGCCGAACAGCCGTTCCAGCAGGTCGGGGTCGGTGATCTCCTTCTCCAGGCCGTCCAGCATGCCGAGCTGGCGCTGCAGCAGCGACTGGCTGCGCCGGGCCAGGTTCAGGAAGACCTTGTTGACGCCCTTGCGCAGCTCGGCCTGGCCGACGGCCGCCTCGATCGCGGTGTGCTGCACCGAGGTGAAGGCGCGGCCGACGTTCTCGATCTCGACGGTGTCGCTGGCCTGGGCCATCGGCGACGTCTCGGCCGCCACGTCGACGTCCTCGCCGCGCCGCAGCCGCCGTACGAGGTCGGGCAGCCGCCGCCCGGCCAGGTCGGCCGCGGCCCGGTGCAGCGTGCTCAGCTCGCCGGTCACCGTACGGGCGAACCTGAAGGAGATGAACGCGCTCGCGAGCACGGCCGCCAGGCCGAGCCCGCCGACGATGCCGATGTCCCAGAGCACGCTCTGCGCCAGTGGCACGGCGCGGGCGGCGGTGGCGTCGGCGGCCGCGTTGGTCGTCTCGGTGAGCTGGCGGGTCATGGCCTGGGCCGTCGTCGGCCAGGCGATCGCCTCCGGCGGGAGCGGCTGGCCCGGCCGCACCCTGGCGGCCACGTCGTCCTCCATGGAGACGAACGACGTGTAGACCGCGGTGGAGTTCAGCGCGCCGTACTGCTTGAGCAGGCCGGCGTCGAGCTGGCTCGTGCCGAGCTGGTAGAGCAGGCGGCGCTTGCCGACCATCCCATGGAAGGCGTCCCGCTCGTCCTGCGTCATCCGCCCGGACGCCTGCGCGCCCAGCACGAGCGCGGACTCCTGGCTCGCCACCTCGCGGCTGCGCGTGATGAGGATGAGCGCCTTGGTCTGCTCGACGATGTCGATGTCCGGGGAGATCATCAGTCGGTCGTAGACCTGGTGGGCGGTCTCGACGACGGAGCTGTACTCCTCGATCGCGTCGAGGCGGGTGAGCCGCTGGTCGTCGACCTGGCCGCGCAGGAGGTCGAGCCGGTCCATCTGCCGGATCAGGTCCTGGACCCGGTCCCACATGGCGGGAGGCGTCTCGTCCCGGGCCTGCTCCGACAGGCGGGTCAGCAGGACCGCGGTGGCGTCGGTCTTGCGGCGCTGCACCTGAAGGTCGGTGCGCAGCGTCGAGGTGCGCCAGGCGAGGTAGCTCACCGACACGAACCGCTCGCTCTGCAGCTCGTTGATGGCCTCACTGACGGGATAGACGATGTTGTCGTAGACCTTCTGAATGCGCAGGAGCTGCTGCCCCTGCTCGATGGTCAGCTTGGCGGCGAACCCCCAGATCACCACCAGGGCGGTCAAAGGCACCAGCAGGATCGCGAATATCTTGAAGCGGATGGACCGTTTCCGACCAGCCATCAGACCTGCCCGTCGGTTACACATGTGTTAATAGTGGCGAAACACTAGCAATCCGTGAGCCTCTGCCACCAGGGATCGTTCCTAACGACTTGGGCCACAGCCCCATATCAGGACAGTCTCGACGTTACGGAGGAAAGCTCTTGCTGATAGCTGTCTAGTTGTCAGACAATCCTTCCATGAACTCCAGATCGGGCCCGCTCGCGGTGGTCGCGGCGGCCGTCCTGTGGGGGACCGCGGGCACCGTGGGCACCCTCGCCTCCGCCGGCTCCGTCTCGCTGGCCGCGGCCCGCCTCGTGCTCGGCGGGGCCCTGCTGGGCGCGTTGGCGCTGGTCACGCACCGCCGCACCCCCGTGGGGAACGTTCCGATGCGCCGGCCGCTGGTCCTGGGAGCCGTCGCGGTCGCGGCCTACCAGCTGTGCTTCTTCGCCGCGGTCGGCAGGACGGGCGTGGCGATCGGCACGGTGGTGGCCATCGGCAGCGGCCCGGTCTTCACCGGGCTGCTGTCCTGGATCGTCGGGCGCGAGCGGCCGAGCGGGCGCTGGGCGCTCGCCACGGCCGCCGCCGTCGCCGGATGCGCGGTGCTCGTCACCGGCGGGGGAGGGGGAGTCGGCGGTGCGGACGCGGGAGGCGTCGCGCTCGCTCTCCTCGGCGGGCTCCTGTACGCCTTCTACGCGGTCGTGGCGGCCCGGGCCATCGGCAGGGGCATGGAGTCGGGGATCGTCATGGGCGTTCTGTTCGGCGGCGCGGCCGTGCTCATGCTGCCGGTCCTCGTGCTGACCGGACCGGCCTGGCTCGCGCGCCCGGGCGGCCTGCTGACCGCGCTCTACCTCGGCTGCGCCACCACGGCGCTGGCCTATCTCCTGTACGGCCGGGGCCTGCGCACGACCCCCGTCGCCACGGCGGCCACGCTCGCGCTGGCCGAGCCGGCCGTCGCGGCCCTGCTGGGCGTGGTGGCGCTGCGCGAGCACCTGTCCCCCGTCTCGTGGGCCGGTCTGGCGCTGCTCGCCCTGGGGCTGGTCGTGGTGGCGCTGCCCGCCAGGGCGCGGGGCCCGCGAACCGTCGCACCCGGCACGGAACGGACGGCGGCGGGAAGTCGCCAGTAGGCTCGGCCCCGTGACCACCCTGAGGCCCGTCTCCACCGTCGAGGCGCTCGCCGCCGCGCTGCGCGAGCGGGTGCTGTCCGGGGACATAGAGCCGGGGGCCGCGCTGCCCGAGCAGGAGCTGTCCGTCCGGTACGGCGTGGCCCGCCCCACCGTGCGGGAGGCGCTGGCGCTGCTCGTCCACGAGGGACTGCTGCGGCGCGAGCGCAACCGCAGCGCGTACGTCCCGGTGATCACGTCCGCCGACCTGGCCGACCTCATGTACGTGCGCGCGCCGCTGGAGGAACTGATGGCGCGGGCCGTCGCGGGGCGCCGGGTGACGGCGGCGGAGGAGGCGCTGGACCGCCTGTCCGGCCTGCCGCCGGGCGCGCCCTGGGCGGCCGTGGTGGCCGAGCACATGGCGCTGCACGAGGCGCTCGTCGCCGCCGCCGGCAGCCCCCGCCTGGAGCGCCTGTACGGCACGCTCGCGGCCGAGACGCGGCTCGGGCTGGTCGGGCTCAGGCACGCGTACGAGGATCCCCACGAGCTCGCGGCCGAGCACGCCGCGCTGCTGCGCGTCATCGCCGAGGGACCGGCGGACGCGGCCGTCCTGGCGGTGCGCGAGCACCTGCGGTGGCGGCACGCCTGAGCCCGGAGGAGCTCGGGCGATTCCTTCTGCACGTTTTCTCTCGGGTGCCGATTTCCTCGCACGGTTTCCCTTGGTTGCCGATTCTCTTGCACCGCGCGGCTTCAAGTCGTCACAATCGCGCCCATGCACGGCAACCCAGTGCCGGACACCTATGTGTACGTCACCGAAGAAGGCGTGACACGTCACTACGCCGACGGCAGCGTCGAGGCCCTCGCTTGGGAGGACGTGGTCGAGGTCCGCGTCGGCGGCCATGGCGACCAGGATCCGCCCGGCCAGCCGGAGGACGTCTTCATCGTCCTGCTGGACCGTGAGGGCGAGGGCTGCGTGGTCCCGCACTCGGCGACCGACGCGAGCTTCCTGGCCCGGTTGCGCTACCTGCCGGACTTCGACCTCGACCGGCTGAGCACCGCGGTCGAGAGCGCGCGCTCGGACTATGTCGTCGTGTGGCGCAGCCCGGAGCCGCCGTCCCCGTTACCCGATCTCGAATACGACTAGAGGCCGGGCGGCGCCGCCGGCCGGGGCGGGCCAGGATCACGATGGCGACCGGGGCCGTTCCTGTTCACGCGTGCGAATAAGACTCCGAATCCAATTCGGCCTGGTGGCGGGGTTATCTCTGGCTTTAGGGGCTGACGCGGGCGGCGCGCAGGACACGGACGGAAATCCCCCGGCAGGCGCTCCCGCCCTCATCCGGCCCACCGGAGGGCGTCGCATACGGCGGATGCGTATCGGCCCCCTGTCACGGCTCTCGGAGGGCGCCGTCAGGGCCCGCATGGCCGGGCACGCGTAACGTCACCTGCGTCTACTCTCGCCTCGGATGCCCCCGTCCGTCGCAGCCCCCGCACGAGGAGTGCATTTCGGCAGGTTACGGGGGTGCATACTTCGGGTGTCATTTCTCCAAGCCCATCGAAGACGGCATCATTGGACCGTTCCGTCAAGCCATTTCGATAGTGTCACGACGGCCGAATGTGGACAGGAGCCGTCGTTCCGTAGGCGTAGATCGCTCTTTAATATCAAAGTCGGATAGCGGGCGACGAAGAGCATGTGCTTCAGGTCAACCTGTGTGGCTCAACAGGCGTCAAGTCTGCAAAGTCCGGCGACTAGGGGCGTGATAGATGGAGACGCGGTTGGGGTCGTCCCCGACGCGAACTGTCACCACGCACGTTGAACAGCGGAGATACGCCAGCATGGCGACGGCGGCCTATTTCAGGCTGCTGATGGCCGGCGATCTGGCGTGTTCGATCTCCGCGTTCGGCGTGGTGGAGGGGACACGGCTCGCGCTCGGGGCGTTCATACCCGTGGTGGACCTGATCTTCGGCATCACCTTGACCATCCTCTGGCCCGGTGTCATGAGCTTGGTCGGCAGCTACCGCAGGAGTGCTCATGGGGAGGGCACGGAGGAGTTCCGCGCGGTCACCCAAGGCGGCTTCGGGCTGGTGGCGACCATCGCGATCGGCGCGTACGTCACGCAGACCACCGTCGCGAGAAGCTACGTCATGGCGATGGTGCCGCTCGCGACGTTCATCACGCTGCTCTTCCGGCACCGCATGCGCAAGCGCCTGCACCGGTCCCGCTCGCGTGGCGAGTACCTGCGGCGCGTCGTGGCGGTCGGGCACGGCGCCGCGGTCCTCGACCTGGTCATGCAGTTGCGGCGGCAGCCGTACCACGGGATGCGGGTCGTCGCCGCGTGCCTGCCGGGTCCGCAGGACCGCGGCCTGCGGCTCGACGTCGACGACGTGCCCGTGCTCGGGGACTTCACCGACGTGGCGGCGGTCGTCGACACGGTGTCCGCCGACGCGGTGGCCGTACTGGCCTGTCCGGAACTGGACGGCGCCGCGCTGCGCCGCCTCGCGTGGGGCATCGAGTCCAGGGGAGCGGAGCTGTTCGTCGCCCCGGCGCTCATGGATGTCGCGGGCCCCCGGGTGAGCGTGCGGCCGGTCGCGGGGATGCCGCTGCTCCACGTGCAGCATCCCGACCTCGACGGCGCCCGCCAGCTCGTGAAGAGCGCGTTCGACAAGGTGGTGGCGGCGGTCGCGCTGGCGATCCTGGCGATGCCGATGCTCGCCATCGCCGTCGCGATCCGCCTGACGAGCCCCGGGCCCGCCTTCTTCAGGCAGACCAGGGTCGGCCGGCACGGGCGGGAGTTCGACATGCTCAAGTTCCGGACGATGGTCGTGGACGCCGAGAGGCAGCGCGACGTCCTCCTTGACGAGAACGAGTCAGACGGCGTGCTGTTCAAAATTAGGAACGATCCAAGAATCACCCGCGTGGGGGCCGTCCTGCGGCGTCACTCGCTCGATGAACTGCCCCAGCTCCTCAACGTGCTGCGGGGGGAGATGTCCCTGGTCGGGCCCCGCCCGCCGCTGGCGTCCGAGGTCGAGCAGTACGCGGTGGACGTGCGCCGTCGCCTCGTCGTCAAGCCGGGCATGACGGGCCTGTGGCAGGTCAGCGGCAGGTCCGATCTGTCCTGGGACGAGTCGGTCCGGCTCGACCTGCGCTATGTGGAGAACTGGTCGCTGATGCTGGACCTGCAGGTGCTCTGGAAGACGTGGTCGGCGGTCACGCGCGGCGACGGGGCGTACTGAGGTGAAGGCCCTCGTCCTGGCCGGCGGCTCCGGAACCCGCCTGCGGCCCATCACGTACACGCAGGCCAAGCAACTGGTCCCGGTGGCGAACAAGCCGGTGCTCTTCTACGGCCTGGAGTCGATCGCGGCGGCCGGCATCCGCGAGGTCGGCATCGTCGTCGGCGACACGCACGCCGAGATCGAAGCGGCGGTGGGCGACGGTTCCCGGTTCGGCCTGCAGGCCACCTATCTCCGTCAGGAGGCGCCGCTCGGGCTGGCGCACGCCGTGCTGATCGCCCGCGACTACCTCGGCGACGACGACTTCGTCATGTACCTCGGCGACAACTTCGTGGTGGGCGGCATCGAGGGCCTGGTCGAGCGCTTCCGGACGCGGCGGCCGAGCGCGCAGATCATGCTGACCCGGGTGTCCGACCCCCGCCAGTTCGGCGTCGCCGAGCTGGACGCCGACGGCCGGGTCGTCGCGCTCGTCGAGAAGCCGAGCGAGCCGAAGAGCGACCTCGCCCTGGTCGGCGTCTACCTGTTCACTCCGGCGGTGCACGAGGCGGTGGCGGACCTCAAACCGTCCTGGCGGGGGGAGCTCGAGATCACCGACGCGATCCAGTGGCTCATCGACGCCGGCCACGACGTGGAGCCGTCGATCATCTCGGGCTACTGGAAGGACACCGGGAACGTCACCGACATGCTCGAGGTGAACCGGCTCGTGCTGGAGTCGGCGGAGCCCCGGATCGACGGCGACGTGGAGGACTGCGAGCTCATCGGGCGGGTCGTGGTGGAGGCCGGCGCGTCGGTGCGCGGCTCCCGCATCGTCGGCCCGGTCGTGGTCGGCTCTGGGACGGTCATCAGCGGCTCCTACATCGGGCCGTTCACCTCGATCGGCGCCGACTGCCGCATCGAGGGGAGCGAGGTCGAGTACTCGATCGTGCTGTCGCGCGCCTCCATCAAGGGGGTGCGCAGGATCGAGGCCTCGCTGATCGGGCACGACGTCGAAGTCACGCCCGCGCCGCACGCGCCCCGCGCCCACCGTCTCGTGCTGGGCGACCACAGCAAGGTGCAGATCATCTCATGAGCGGACACATCGGGGGCGGGGGCGCGGCAGGACGCGCGCTCCCCGCCCGCAGGCCGTCAGGTGTGACAGGGGAGCGCCCCGACGGTCGACGTGACGCGGTAGTCGTCGTCGACGGTGACGAGCGTGTTGCCCGACCAGTCGATCGACGAGCAGTCGGCCTCCACAGGGCCGTACACCCAGGAGCGGTTGACGAGCCGGTTGTCCCGCACGACCACTCTGCCGTGCGCGTTCTTGACCTGGATGCTGTACGTGCCGCCCATGACGAGGTTGTCGGTGAGCGTCACGTCGACCACGCGCGGGTCGGTGATGAAGATCGGCGCGGTGATGTCCTTGGCGTCGCGCTGGTCGACCGTGTTGTGCTGGAAGACCAGCCCCTTGCCGGCCATGTACGTCTGGATGCCGTCGGAGTGGTCGCCGGGGTTGGAGCACAGGTGGACGTAGGAGTCCCGGATGGTGACGTCGTCACCCGAGACCCGGAAACCGTCCCCGTGCCCGCGGACCAGCACGCGCGTGGCGGTGTAGTGCGACTCGCCCACGCCCGGAGTGCTGACGCAGCCGTTCGCCGGGCCCACGGTGGAGTCGCTGATCGTGAACGAGTACTGCCGGGTGCCCCGCTCGTTGATGACCGTGCCGTCGATCTGACTGTTGCGCACGGTGACCCCGTCGGCGTTGATCACCAGGTCGCCGGTGATGTGCACGCCGTCGAGAACCGTCCCCGGTGTGGTGACCTGGTAGTCGTTGCCGCCGAGGTTCGCCGCCTTCCGCAGGGGGCTGACCGAGCGGGGGACGCCGGTGCACGCCGGGGTCGGGTAGCCGCCGGGGCAGGCGGATCCCGCGGGTGCGGTCGGCGGGGGCGCCGGGCTCTGTGCCGGGCTCTGGGCCGGGTTCTGGGCCGGGTTCGAGGGGCTGTGCGCCGGGCTCTGGGTGGGCCGGCCGCCGGTCGGCTCGCCGCCGGGCGTGCGAGACGGCTCCCGGGACGGGCTCACGACCGTGGTCGGCTCCTCGGACGGTCGCGCGGACGGCACGACGGAGAGCTCGGCCGACGGCTCCGCGGACGGCTCGACGACCGGGGGAACGGAGGGGCCCGGCGTCGGCTCGAAGGAGGGCGGCGCCGAGGGCTCGATCGTGATCTCCCCGGAGGGGTTCGGCGATACACGCGAGACCGACGGCCAGGGCCTCGGCGTGTACGTGACGACATCGTCCCGGGACCGGGTCGCCGAGGGGACCTGGCGCCCGGACGGAGCCGGCTCCCTGTCCAGCCAGCGGTAGACGGGGCCGACGTAGTACGTGTAGTTCTTCGGGTTCCACCGGTGGGGGAAGCGGCTCGGGCCGTAGGTGTAGACCCCCACGCGGCGGGCGGCCGTGCTGAGCGGCCCCGACCGCAGTGTCCCGGCCGACGGCCGGCCCGCGTACGTGCCGTGCTCGCTGTGGTAGGAGACGGTGTAGACCTTCCCGCCCACCACCGGCACCGCGCTGCCGAAGCGGGCCTCCTGCCAGCCGTTACGGCTCTCGTCCCGGAAGGTCACCGTGGCGAGGCGCGTCCCCGAGGAGTCCCAGAGGCTGCCCGTGTGGGTGCCCTTCTCGCCGGGCGCCTTGTAGAAGCGCACGCCGATCACCCAGCCGTCCTGGGCGGCGGTGAAGCGGGTGCCGAGTTCGACGGGGCTCCTGTCCCTGTGCACGGGCGGGCTGAGCCGGTCGTCCCTGGACCAGAAGCCGACCTCCTTGGCCTGCAGCGTGACCCGCGGCTCGGGGGCGGCGACCGGGCCCGGGTTCGCGCTGTGCCGCGTCACGACGGCGGCCACCGGGATCGCGGCGGCGACGAGCGCGGTCGCGATCAGCAGCGCCGGACGCGGGCGCGGCAGATACCGAGAGGTGCGGGCGTACCTGGGTTTCGCTCCGTGGCGTGGGTGTTTGTTGGGGGCCATATCTCCGACCTCCGCGCCGAGACGCTCAGTTCGTCGTTTTGTCCTTGCCGATCCACTGCCGGGGGCTATTGTGACGCCTGAGACGACGAGTGCGCATGAATTTGGCCAAATTACGTCTTTCACTCACTCGGGCTCCGCCTTCAGGTCGCCCGTTTCCTTACTGAAATACGATGCGGTCCTCCCCTATTGCTTCTTTAGGTGCAAAACCATTCACATCTGGAGATTCCTGACGTGAGGCTATTGATCACTGGTGGCGCCGGTTTCATCGGCTCCCAGTACGTCCGCACCGTGCTCACCGGCGGATATCCCGCCTTCGCCGGAGCGCGGGTCACGGTGCTGGACCGGCTGACCTACGCGGGCAATCTCGCCAACCTCGCTCCCGTCGAGGGGGGTTACGACTTCGTCCACGGGGACGTCTGCGACGCGGCCCTGCTCCGCGAGGTGGTGCCCGGTCACGACGTGGTGATCAATTTCGCGGCCGAATCCCACGTCGACCGGTCGATCGAAGGCGCGGCCGATTTCGTGCGCACCAACGTCCTCGGCGTGCAGACCCTCCTCGACGCCTGCCTCGCCTCGGACGTCGGGAAGGTCGTGCAGGTGTCCACCGACGAGGTCTACGGCTCGATCGACGCGGGCTCCTGGGACGAGAGCGCGCCGCCGGCCCCGCGCTCGCCGTACTCGGCCGCGAAGGCCGGCGGCGACATGCTGGCCAGGGCGTACGCGATCACCCACGGGCTGCCGGTGTCGATCACCAGGTGCGGCAACAACTACGGGCCGTATCAGTACCCCGAGAAGGTCATCCCGCTGTTCGTCACCAACCTCATCGAGGGCCGCAGAGTCCCGCTCTACGGCGACGGGGGAAACGTCCGCGACTGGATCCACGTGGCCGACCATTGCCGGGGCATCCAGCGCGTCGCCGAGGTGGGGGAGCCCGGCGAGATCTACCACATCGCCGGGACCGCGGAGCTGTCCAACCTGGAGCTCACCGAACGGCTGCTGGCCGCGCTCGGCGCGGGCTGGGACCGGGTGGAACGAGTGGCCGACCGGAAGGGGCACGACCGGCGCTACTCGCTCGACGACCGGAAGTTGCGTGCCCTCGGCTACGCCCCCGAGGTCCCCTTCGAGGAGGGCCTCGCCGGCACCGTCCGCTGGTACGTCGACAACCCCCAGTGGTGGAAGCCGTTACGGGCGCGCGCATGAGGTGGATGGTGACGGGCGCCAAGGGCATGCTCGGCGTGGATCTCATGGAGGCGCTGTCCGGTGAGGACGCCACCGGCTTCGGCCGCGACCTCGACGTCACGGACGACAGGGCCGTGGGGGACGCCCTGGACGACCTCGCTCCCGGCGTCGTGGCGAACTGCGCCGCCTGGACCGACGTCGACGGCGCCGAGGCCCGCCCGGACGAGGCCATGGAGGTCAACGGCCGCGCCGTCGAGGGGCTCGCACTGGCCTGCGCCGAGCGCGGGGTGCGCCTCATCCACATCTCCACCGACTACGTCTTCGACGGCATGGGCCGCGAGCCGTACGGCGAGGACGACGACCCGCTGCGCCCGGTCAACGCGTACGGGCGGTCGAAGCTGGCCGGGGAGCGGGCCGCGCTGGAGCACGGCCACACCGTCGTCCGTACGGCCTGGCTCTACGGCGCCCGCGGCCGCAGCTTCCCGGCCACGATCATCCGCCTGGCCGCCGAACGGGAGACCGTGTCGGTGGTGACCGACCAGGTGGGGCAGCCGACCTGGTCCGCGGACCTGGCCGCCCGCCTGGTCGAGCTGGGCCGTTCCGGCGCGCCGGGCGGCGTCTACCACGGCACCAACGCGGGGCGGACGACCTGGTACGAGTTCGCCCGTGAGATCTTCACGCTGCTCGGCGCGGACCCCGGCCGGGTCGTCCCGACCACCTCCGCCGCCTTCGCCCGGCCCGCCCCGCGACCGGCGTGGAGCGTGCTGGGGCACGGCCGATGGGCACGGGCGGGCCTGCCGCCGATGCGGCACTGGCGCGAGGCCCTGCACGCGGCCTGGCCCTACCTGAGCGTGTCGTAGAAGGCGAGGCAGGCGTCATGATCCGGCAGCAGCCCCGCCTCGCGCGCCTCCTTGAGAGACGGGGCGGCGGCGTCCTTGTCCGACAGGATCGGCTCCACGTGCGAGGGCCACTCGATACCCAGATCGGGATCGAGCGGGTGCACGCCGTGTTCGCGCCCCGGAGCGTACGGCTGGGAGCAGAGGTAGACGACGGTGGCCTGCTCGCTCAACGTGAGGAAGCCGTGGCCCAGCCCCTCGGCGATGTAGAGACCGCGCCGGTCGGTGTCGTCCAGCAGCACGCTCTCCCAGGACCCGTACGTGGGAGAGCCCACTCTGAGGTCCACGACGACGTCGAGGACGCTCCCGGCGACGCAGGTGAGGTACTTGGCCTGCCCCGGCGGCACGTCGGCGAAATGGATCCCCCGCAGCGCCCCCTTCCGGGAGACGGAGCAGTTGACCTGTGCGAGGTCCAGTCCGTGTCCGGCGACCTCCCGCAGGTCGGCGGCCCTGAAGGCCTCGAGGAACGCGCCGCGCTCGTCGGTGTGGATGCGGGGGGTGTGGCACCAGGCCCCGGCGATGCTGAGCCGATCCATGGTCGAAGCATCGCATACACCGCCGTAACTCGATCGGCTCATGACGACGATTACGTTCATGGCAACCAGCCGTGGATCCCGCACGTCTTCGGACGGCAACCATGTGATGAGGGAGCATATTGATGACAAAGTGCCGGTTGTGCGGGTCCACGGCGCTCGCGAGCATCGTCGACCTCGGGGCGACACCCCCGTGTGAACGGTTCCTCACGCGGGAACAGCTGGACGAGCCGGAAAACACGTATCCCCTGCATCTGCGTCTGTGCACGGACTGCTGGCTGGCCCAGATTCCCCCACTCATCACGCCCGAGGAAACATTCACCGAATACGCGTACTTCTCGTCGTATTCGACGTCCTGGGTGGAGCACGCCCGCCGCTTCGTGGCCGGCGCCGCCGAACGGCTGGGGCTGTCCGGGGCCTCGTTCGTGGTCGAGGTGGCGAGCAACGACGGTTACCTGCTGCGCCACGTGGTCGAGCGCGGGATCCGGTGCCTCGGGATCGAACCGTCCGCCAACGTCGGCCAGGCGGCGAAGGACGCCGGGGTGCCGACCCTCACGGCCTTCCTCACGCCGGATACCGGCGCCGGCGTACGGGCCGAGCACGGCCCGGCCGACCTCGTCGTCGCCAACAACGTGTACGCCCACATCCCCGACGTCATCGGCTTCACCCAGGGGCTGCGGGCCCTGGTGGCCGACGACGGCTGGGTGTCGATCGAGGTGCAGCACCTGCTCACCCTGATCGAGGGCACGCAGTACGACACCATCTATCACGAGCACTTCCAGTACTACACCGTCGCCTCCGCGATGCGGGCCCTGGCGAGCGGCGGGCTGGCCCTCGTCGATGTCGAGTCGCTGCCGACCCACGGTGGATCGATCCGGCTGTGGGCCCGGCCGGTCGAGGCGGCGGGGGAGCCGGGCCCGCGAGTGACCGACCTGCTGGCCAGGGAGAAGGCCGCGGGCCTGCACGAGCTGTCCGGCTACGCCGAGTTCGCCGCCCGGGTCGCCCGAGTGCGGCGCGACCTGCTGGCCTTCCTCATCCGGGCCGCGGAGGAGGGCCGGACCGTCGTCGGCTACGGCGCACCGGGCAAGGGGAACACGCTGCTCAACCACTGCGGCATCCGGCCGGACCTGCTGTCCTACACGGTGGACCGCAATCCGTACAAGCACGGCAGATTCACTCCCGGCACCCGCATTCCCGTCCTGCCGCCGGAGCGCATCGAGCAGGACCGGCCCGACTACGTGCTCGTGCTCCCGTGGAACCTCCGTGCGGAGATCACCGAGCAGCTCGCCCACGTCCGTGACTGGGGAGGCCGCCTGGTCTTCCCCATCCCCCGATTGGAGGTGGTCTCGTGAAGGTCGTCCTTTTCTGTGGCGGGTACGGCACCCGCATGCGCACCGGCACCGCCGGTGACGTCCCCAAGCCCATGCAGCTCGTCGGGCCGCGACCGCTGATCTGGCACGTGATGCGCTACTACGCCCACTTCGGGCACACCGAGTTCATCCTCTGCCTCGGCTACGGGTCCCATCACATCAAGGACTTCTTCCTCAACTACCAGGAGACGACGTCCAACGATTTCGTCCTGCGGGCGGGCCGGGTCGAGCTGCTGTCGACCGACATCTCCGACTGGTCGATCTCGTTCGTCCAGACCGGCATCGACTCGCCCATCGGGGAGCGGCTGAGGCGAGTCCGGCCCCATCTCGAGGGCGACGAGATGTTCCTCGCCAACTACGCCGACGTGCTGAGCGACGCCCCGCTGCCCGAGATGATCGACCGGTTCGCCGCCTCCGACGCCGGGGCGCTGATGATGGTCGTCCCGCCGTCGGAGACCTTCCACTGCATCGAACTGGGCGAGTCGGGGACGGTCGGCGGCATCACGCCGGTCAGTCGGATGCCGCTGTGGGTCAACGGCGGCTACTTCGTGCTGCGGCAGGAGATCTTCGACCACATCCCGGAGGGCGGCGACCTGGTGGGCGACGGCTGCGCCGAACTGGCCAAGCGGGGCCGCCTGCAGGCGTACCCGTACCGCGGCTACTGGCGGCCCACCGACACGGTCAAGGAACGGGTGGCTCTCGACGACGCGTACTCGCGCGGCGAGCGGCCGTGGGCGCTGTGGGAGCGGGCGTCGTGATCGGACTGGTCCCGGCCCTCGCGCAGGGCCGCACGGCGCGGATCGCCGCGCTCGCCGCCCACTGCGACGACCTGCCCATCGGCGCAGGAGGCACCCTGCTGACCGTCTGCCGCGCCCGTCCCGGCATCCGCGTCGACGCCCTCGTGCTGTCCGGCGGGGGCACCGAGCGGGAGGACGAGGAGCGGGCCGCCCTCGCCGCGTTCTGCCCGGGCGCCGACCTGCGGGTCACCGTGCTCAAGCTGCCCGACGGCCGGCTCCCCGCGCACTGGGACGAGGCCAAGGAGGCGGTCGAGGACCTGCGCGCGGCGGGCGACCCCGACCTGGTCGTCGGCCCCTGGCGGGGCGACGCCCACCAGGATCACCAGGGGCTGGCGCAGCTCGTCACCACGGCGTTCCGCGACCACCTCACCCTGGGCTACGAGATCGCCAAGTGGGACGGCGACCTCGGGCGGCCCTCGGCCTACCACCCCCTGTCTCCCGAGGTGGCCGAGGCCAAGGCGGACCTTCTGCTGGAGCACTACCCCTCCCAGCGGAACAAGCCCTGGTACGACCGGGAGGCATTCCTCGGCCTGGCCCGCCTGCGCGGGATCGAGTGCCACACGCGCTACGCCGAGGCGTTCCACGTCACCAAACTCACCCTCGACCTTTCAGGAGAATGACCCAGATGCGCGTGCTGTTGACCGGACACCAGGGCTACCTGGGCACGGTGATGGCCCCGGTGCTCGCCGCGGCGGGCCACGAGGTCGTCGGCCTCGATTCCGGGCTGTTCGCCGACTGCGTCCTCGGCCCGGCCCCCGACGATCCGCCCGGGCACGCGGTCGACCTCAGGGACGCCGGACCCGAGGTCTTCGCCGGAATCGACGCGGTCGTGCACCTCGCGGCCCTGTCCAACGACCCCCTGGGCTCGCTCGCCCCCGAGCTGACCTACGACATCAACCACCACGCGTCCGTGCGGCTGGCCCGGCTCGCCAGGGACGCGGGCGTGCGCCGGTTCCTCTACGCATCCACCTGCTCGGTCTACGGCGCCTCCGGCGGCGACGACCTCGTCGGCGAGGACGCCCCGCTGCGGCCCGTCACCCCGTACGCGGAGTCGAAGGTGCGGGTGGAGGACGACCTGTCGAAGCTCGCGGACGACGACTTCTCGCCGGTCTATATGCGCAACGCCACGGCGTTCGGGTTCTCCCCCCGCCTGCGGGCCGACATCGTGCTGAACAACCTGGTCGGCCACGCGCTCCTGACGAATCAGGTGCGGGTGCTCTCCGACGGCACGCCGTGGCGGCCGCTGGTCCACGCGGGCGACATCGCCGAGGCGTTCGCCCAGGCGCTGGTCGCGCCCCGGGATGCCGTCCACGACCGGGCCTTCAACGTCGGGACCGAGCTCAACAACGTGACGGTCGCGGAGATCGCGTCCCACGTGGCCGAGGCGGTGCCGGGGTCGGACCTGGTCATCACCGGTGAGGCGGGGAACGACCCCCGGTCGTACCGGGTGGACTTCTCCCGGGTGCGCGCGGCGCTCCCGGGCTTCCAGGCCCGGTGGACGGTCAAGGAGGGGGCGGTCGAGCTGATCGACGCCTACCGGCGGTTCGGCCTGCGGCAGGGGGACTTCGACCGGCGGTTCACCCGGCTCGCCCGTCTGTCGGACCGCCGCGGGGCGGGCACCATCGGCGACGACCTGCGGCCGGTGGCCGAGTGAGCGATGTCGGCCGCCGGATGCACGCACTGGTGGAGCGGCTCTACCCGCTGTGCCGGAGCATCACGGGCGACGGGGTCCGGCGCACGCTGGAGATCGTCGGGGAGTCCCTGCCGCTCGAGGTCCGCGAGGTGCCGACCGGCACGGAGGTGCTCGACTGGACGGTGCCGAAGGAGTGGAACATCCGCGACGCGTACGTCAAGGACCCCTCCGGCCGCAAGGTGATCGACTTCTCGGAGTCGTCGCTGCACGTCGTCGGCTACAGCACGCCGGTGTCGGCCACTCTCACCCTGGACGAGTTGCGCCCGCACCTGCACACGCTGCCCGAGCAGCCCGACCTGATCCCGTACCGCACCAGCTACTACGCCGAGACGTGGGGCTTCTGCCTGCGTCACGAGACGCTGGCGGCCCTGCCCCCGGGGCCGTACGAGGTGGTGATCGACTCGACGCTCGCCGACGGGCACCTCACCTACGCAGAGCACGTCGTGCCCGGCGAGTCGGCCGACGAGGTCCTGGTGTCGTGCCACATCTGCCATCCGTCGCTGGCCAACGACAACCTCGCCGGCGTCGCGGTGGCCGTGGAGCTCGCCCTGCGGCTGGCGGAACGGCGGCCTCGCCACACCTACCGGTTCGTCTTCGCCCCCGGCACGATCGGGGCGATCACCTGGCTGGCGCTCAACCGCGACCGGGTCGGCAGGATCAGGACCGGGCTCGTGCTCGCCTGCGCCGGCGACAGGGGATCGCTCACCTACAAGCGCAGCAGGCGGGGGAACGCCGAGATCGACCGGGTGATGGAGCACGTCCTGCGTGCCTCAGGCCGTCCGCACACCGTCGTCGACTTCTCGCCGTACGGCTACGACGAGCGGCAGTACTGCTCGCCCGGGTTCGACCTCGGGGTCGGCTCGCTCACCCGGACCCCGTACGGCGCCTATCCCGAGTACCACACCTCGGCGGACAACCCCGGTTTCGTCTCACCCGAGGCGATGACCGAGACGCTGGAAACCCTCTGGGAAGCGGTGGACGTGCTCGAGCGCGACCGCCGCTATCTCAACCTCAGCCCCTACGGCGAGCCGCAACTCGGGCGGCGCGGCCTGTACGGCTCACTCGGCGGCCGGAGCGACACCAAGCGCGACCAGATGGCGATGTTGTGGGTGCTCAACCTCTCGGACGGCGACCACAGCCTGCTCGACATCGCGGAACGCTCCGGACTGTCCTTTCCCCTCGTGGCGGACGCCGCGCTGGCGCTGCAGAGCGCCGGATTGCTCAAGGAGTAACAGGGATGACCCAATTGGACACCGGCAGCAGGCCCGGCACGCGCAAGCTGCGCGTCGGCGACCTGGTGGAGGTCCGGAGCGAGGAGGAGATCCTCGCCACCCTCGACGAGAACGGCGAGCTGGACAACCTCCCCTTCATGCCGGAGATGCTGCGCTTCTGCGGGCAACGGATGAGGGTGCACAAGGTGGCGCACAAGCTGTGCGACACGATCAGCCGCAGCGGCATGCGGCGCATGGACAACGCCGTGCATCTGACCGGGGCGCGGTGCGACGGCTCGGCGCACGGCGGCTGCCAGACGGCCTGTTCCCTGTACTGGAAGGAGGCCTGGCTCAGGCGGGTGGATCCGGACGACCCGCCCGCGCAGGCGCCCCGGCCGGCCCGCGCCCTGCTGCCGCTCCTGGAGGTCAACAGCCGCAGGCCGCCCGCGGAGGACGGCGAGGAGCGCTACTCGTGCCAGGCCACCGAACTGCTGCGCGCGGCCCCCGTCTGCCTGCCGTTCAGGGACGTCCGGCAGTACGTCGACGACGTGCGCACGGGCAACGCCGGGGTGCTGCCGGTGCTGCGCGCCTTCCTGATCGCGCTGTTCAACCGCTACCAGGACATCAGCAAGAAGGTCTTCCCCCGGACATGGTGGATCAGGGGAGGCCGGCGCTGGGGAGGGCTCAGGGGGACGGCCGGCAGGCGCACCCCGACCGCGGAGCTCGGCCTCCAGCCCGGCGAGCTGGTCAGAATCAGGTCCAAGGCGGAGATCCTCCGCACGCTCAACGACGACCTCCTCAACCGGGGCATGGGGTTCGAGGAGGAGATGGCCCGCTACTGCGGTCGCACCGCGCGGGTCCGTGCCCGGGTGGACAGGTGCATCGACGAGAAGAGCGGACGGATGTTGCGGATGAAGAATCCCTGCATCGTCCTCGACGACATCGTCTGCGCCGGCGTCTACAACTCCAACTGCCCGCGTGAGTTCGTCCCCTTCTGGCGAGAGATCTGGCTGGAGCGCATCGAGGAGCCGCATCCCGTATGACCGCACAAGAAGAACCCGGCAACGACGCCGGTACCGTGGGCACGATCGGCCGCCAGGCCGGTCGTGGCCTCCGCTGGAGCCTGTTCGGCACGCTGCTCACGCGCATGGGCTCGTTCGCCATGGGGCTGGTCCTGGCCCGCCTGCTGGCCCCCGCGGACTTCGGCCTCTACGCGATCGCGCTCGCGGCCACGCAGTTCGTCATGCACGTCAACGACGCGGGTCTCATCGCCGCCACAGTGCAGTGGCGGGGCAAACTCGAGGAGATGGCGCCCACGGCGAGCGTGCTGGCCGTCGTCTTCAGCACCGGGGTCTACGGCATCTTCTGGGTCGGCGCGCCGTACTTCTCCACCCTGGCGGGCAGCGAGCAGGCGACCGGCGTCGTCCGCCTGCTCACGGCCGTCATCCTCGTCGACGGCATCACTGCGGTCCGCGCGGGCGCGCTGATGCGCCACTTCGAGCAGGACAAGCTGACCAAGGCGAACCTGGCCGGAGTGCTGGCGAACGCGGCGATCGCCGTCTCGCTCGCCACCATGGGCGCCGGCGCCTACAGCTTCGCGGCCGGTCAGTTCGGCGCCTCCGTGGTGACGGGCGTGCTGGTGTTCGTGTTCGCCCGGGTGCCCGTCCGCATCGCCGTCGACCGGGCGATCGCCGTACGGCTCCTCCGGTTCGGCCTGCCGCTGGCGGCGAGCCTCGGCCTGGAGTCGGTGCTGATGAACGCCGACTACGTCATCGTCGGCGACCGGCTCGGTATGACGATGCTCGGGTTCTACCTGCTCGCGTTCAACGTGTCCAGCTGGGTGCCCGGCCTGATCGGCACGGCCATCCGCTACGTCTCCATCGCCGGCTTCTCCCGCCTCGCGGAGGGCGACCAGGAGTCGCTCGCCGAGGGCGTGCGGCGCTCGGTGCCGCTCCTGGTCGCGTTCGTGCTGCCGGTGGCGGTGGTGATGGCCACGCTCGCCCACGCGATCATCATCACCCTGTACGGCACCCAGTGGAACATGGCGGCCGGCGTGCTGCGGTTCCTGGCGGTCCTCATGGTCGTGCGGATGCTCACCGGACTCGCCTTCGACATCCTCACCTCGGTCGGCGCCACCCGCGCGACCGTGTGGCTGAACGCCGGCTGGGCCGTGGCCCTGGTCGCCGCGCTGCTGGTCGGGATCGGGCTGGACGGGATCCGCGGCGCCGCGATCGCGCACGCCGTCGTCGGCCTGGTCGTCGCGTTGCCGCTGGCGGTCTGGGCCCTGCAGCGGTCCGGGGTGAACCTGCGGCCCGTCCTGCCCGCACTGGTGCGCCCGCTGGCCGGGGCCGCGGCGGCGGCGGTCGTCATCCTCCTGGTGAGCCGGGTGACCGGCCACATCCTCCTGCTCGAACTCGTCGCCGCCGGAGGGGCGGGCCTGGTCGTCTACGTGCTGATCGTCGTGCCCGCGGCCCAGCTCAAGGGGCTCGGCAGCCGTCTGGCGCGGCTCGTCCCCGCCCGTTCGTGAAGACGCGCCGAGTCGCGGCTGGAAGGAATGTCATGGCCTCTCACGACACCCTGGTGTCCGTCGGACTGCCCGTGCGCAACGCGGAGGGGCGGCTGCGCGACGTGGTGGAATCCGTGCTCGCGCAGGACCACGAGAACCTCGAACTGATCATCTCCGACAACGCCTCCACCGACGGGACCGAGGAGGTCTGCCGGGAGCTGGCCCGCTCGGACGGCCGGATCCGCTATCGGCGGCAGGCGGAGAACATCGGGCTCCTCAACAACTTCAAGGCGGTGATACGCCTGGCCGAGGGGCCGTACTTCCGGTGGGTGGGCGACGACGACCGGCTCGACCCCCGGTGCGTCTCGCGCTCGCTCGACCTGTTCGCCGAGGACGAGCGGCTCATCCTGGTGACCACGCAGATCGCCTACACGGGGCCGGACGGCAGAACCGAGACCGCCGCCTACGAGGGGGCCGCGCTGGGTTCCGGCGACCCGGTCGAGCGGTTCGCCGAGATGCTGCGCATGCTGAACGAGAGCCACCTGATGATCGACCCGCTCTACGGGCTGATGAGACGGGAGGCGGTGCTGCCGATCCCCCGCCGCAACATGCTGCGGGAGGACGAGGTCTTCGCCGCGAAGCTCGCGCTCGCCGGGCCGTGGGGGCACGTGGCGGAGGTGCTCGGGCACCGGAACTGGAAGCACGAGACGATGCCGGTGCTGGCCCGCCGCCTCGGCGTGCCGTCCTGGCAGGCGCGCTTCGCGACCACCCTGCAGTGCCGTGAGATGCTCCGCTGGCTGGGGGAGGCGCCGCTCACCCCCGAGCAGCGGGCCCGGGCGCGGGCGGCCGTCTACCGGATGTACGCCCGGAGGCAGCGGCGGGTGGCCGTCCGGCGGGGCCGCAAGGCGGCCCGGCTCGTGACCGGACTGGTGGGCGCCGGACGGGGCTGACGCCTACGGCGCGGTGCCGCGCGCGAAGCGGGCGGAGGCGGCCGCCCGCAGCGCCGGCCAGGACCGGTGCCGGAGGAAGGGCAGCTCGAACACCGCGGCGAACAGCCGCGCCACCAGGAGGCTCAGCGGCACGGCCAGGACCGTGGTGAGGAGGAACGCCGTGAGGCCGTGTCCGGCCGCCGGGCTCACCACGAGCGTGCTCAGCGCCACGACGATCGGCGCGTGGATCAGATAGAGGCTGTAGGAGAAGTGGCCGAGACCGCGGATCGGGCGGCTGTCGAGCAGCCGGACCAGCGGGGCCGGCCGGCCCGACGCCACGGACACGAGCAGCAGGGTCACCGCCGGGCCCATCGCGATGTCCACCCAGTAGTAGTGCTCGACCGTCCAGACCGGCCCCGCCGCCACGATGACCGCGACCACGGGCAGGGCCGCCGCCAGGGCCCACCACGGCCGGAGGGCGGCGGCCTTCGGCGGTCTCCCGGCGGCCTCCGTCCCCGCCCTGGCCGCCATGCCCGCGCCGACGATCCCGAGCGCGAACAGCACCGCGAACTGCGGGGTGAACCGCAGGAGCTTGTCCACCAGCGGCACCGAGGGGGCGAGCAGTCCGACGGCTGCGACGGGCACGGTCACCGCGGCGAGCATGACCGCGGCTCCCGCACCCCGAAGAACCAGCAGCATCAGAGGGAAGAGGATGTAGAGGTGGGCTTCCACCGCGATGGACCAGAAGGCGCCGTTGGGGCTGGGGGAGCCGGCCACGTCCTGCAGCAGCAGGCCGTACAGGAGGACCGACCTGGCCGTGGGCGGGCCCTCGCCCGGCTGGGGAGCCAGGGTCCAGGCGACGGCGAGGCTGAACGCCAGCGCGGCCCAGTAGGGCGGGAGGATCCGCCAGGCGCGCCTACGCGCGAAACGGCCCGCCCCGCCGAGCCGCCACTGCGACCGGGCAGGGGAGACAGCGAGCGAGAACCCGGACAGCACGATGAAGACCACCACGGCGAAGTGGCCGTAGAGGAGCCAGCCGAGCCACCAGGGTCCGCCGTTGCCGGGAAACCCGGGGAACGCCATCAGCCAGCAGTGATGCAGGACGACGAACAGAGCGGCCAGCCCCCGGATGCCGTCCAGCCCTTCCAGCCGGCGACGCGCCGTAGGCGCGGTGAAATCCCTGCTTACGACCCGTTGCGTGGACGATTTGTCCAATTCGTTCCGCTCCGCTCGGGAAGGCCGGTAACGCTGCGTGAGGGTTGCCAGATGTAACGGTTTGTTGGACCGTTTGAACCGGGTCGCGCCAACCCATGATTGGTAAAGTACATTCTCGGGTGGCCGGACGTATATGGTCACGGAGGGCGGGGAAGCATGGACTTCTGGAAGAGCATCTTCACGCTCGCTCGCCGCCGGTCCGTGGGCCCGCCGATATTCGCGCTCGCAATTCTCGTGGCCGTGGTCGCTTATCTCATGCTGCCCACCACGTATGTTTCCAGCACGGCCATGGTCCTGACGACGCCGACGAGCGGCGGCACCCTTTCGCCCGATCCCAAGGAGGCGGCCGGGCTCACCAACCCGCTCCTGCAGTTCAACGACGGTCTGCGGACCACGGCGGGCATCCTCATCCTGTCGATGAACACTCCGGAGATGATGACCCGCCTCGGCGTCAAACCCGGCGGCTCCACCGAGGTCACGATCAACGACGGCCGCACCAATCCCGACCTGCTCGGCGTCAGCACCAACGGCCCGTTCGTCTACGTCGAGGTGGACAGCAGGTCCCCGGCGGTGGCCGACGCGACCGTACGGAAGGCCGGGCAGCTCATCCGCGCGGAACTCGCCGCCAGGCAGCGGGCGCTGAAGGCGCCGCCGTCCACGTACATCGCCATCACCGACGTGATGCCGCCCGGGACGCCCGAGGCGAAGCGGACGATCAAGTGGGGCGCGGCCGCCGGTGGCCTGCTGGCCGTCATGGTCGTCGGTTTCGGCCTGGCCTACCTCGTGGACCGGCAGCGCGGCAACCGCCGCGCGTCGTACGTCGTCCACGCCCCATGGGTGGCTCAGCCGCAGCGTCCGGCCATCACGCCGTCGGTGTACGAGCCGGTCGTTCCGCCGCCGGACGCCGACGCCGCGCCGGCCACCACGGCTCCGCCCGCGTCGAGACCCTCTCAGAACTGGGACGACGACGCGACCGCCGTCATCGTCGTGGTGTCAGAGGAGCCGCAGGGCGGCGACCGCTCCGGAGGGCTACGGCTCGCGCCCGACCCCGACGGCGACCCGATCGGCGACGGGTCCGGCGAGGACGTGTCCCGCCCCGCCTCGCGCGCCGGCTGAGCGAGGAGCGGTCCATGGACTTCTGGGGGACCGTCGTCGTCGTCTTCCGGCGCTGGTTCGTGACGCTGCCCGCCTTCGCGCTGGCGGTGGGCGTGACCCTCGCGGTCTATCTGTCGATCCCGGTCACCTACACGTCCACGACGGTTCTGGTGCTGACGACCCCGACGACGGGCGGCAGCCTGCCGAGCAACCCCAGGTATCCGAACGGGCTGACGAACCCCCTGCTCAACTTCGACCGGGGACTCAGCATGACGGCCTCGATCCTCATCGGAGTCCTCAGCACGCCGGAGACCGCGGCGGCGCTCGGAGCGTCGCCCGAGGGCGATCCGAGCTACGAGGTCAACAACGGCAGCACCAACCCGGAGTTGCTGGCCCAGACGCCGTTCGTCTTCATCACCGGCGAGAGCACGTCCCCGGCGGCGGCCCAGGATGTCGTGCTGCGGGTGGAAGCGCAGGCGAGGAAGGTCCTGGCCCAGCGGCAGGAGGCGCTCAAGGCGCCGCGCGCCACGTTCATCAGGATCGACCGAGCCGTGCCGGCGACCACGCCGGAGCCGCAGAAGGGCCGCAAGATGCGGTCGGCCGCCGTGGCCCTGGCCCTGGGCGTGGCCGCCACCCTCGTGGCGGCCTTCGCCGCCGAGAGCATCGCCCAGGCGATGCGCGTGAGGAAGGGCAGGAAGGTGCGCAGGGCCGGCGGAGGCGCCGATGCCGGAGGGCACGCGCCGTCCTCCGTCTCCATGGCGGATCCGACGCGACCGCGTCCCTCCGAGGGACGCCAACCGGCGGTGAGCGGCTGAGATGCCCGCAGACCGGCCGGCCCGCGGGGCCGACGACCAGGACGCCCGCCGCACTCTGACCCTGCCGGTGCTCGGCGCGGCGCCGATGCGCGGCGCTCCACTCCCCGGCGACCCGGTCCTCGCCGATCCGCTCCTGCCCGGGGCGGGCCGTCGTGCCGACGGTGCGACGCTGGCGGCCCTGTTCGCGTTGTCGCTGCTGATCATCCCGGCTCGGCTGGTCCTGAGGGGCCTGCCGCTGTCGCTGACGCCCGCGAACATCCTCAGCCTGCTCGCCGGCATGTGCTGGCTGTGCGCGCAGTTCACCACCACACTCGGCGTGGCGAAGGGCCGCACCCCCGTGCGCACCGCGCTGTTCTGCTATGTCCTCGCGCTGGCGGCCACCTACGGCGTGGCCAGTTACGGCTACCTTCCGGGCGACGAGCTGAAGCTGTCCGACCACGCCCTGGTCCTGGTCCTGGCGAGCGTCGGCATCGCGCTGGCCGTCTGCGACGGGGTCCGCACGCCGGAGCGCCTGGACTTCCTGCTGAAAACGATGGTGGCGGGCGGCGCGGTGATCGCGGTCATCGGCGCGCTGCAGTTCATGGCCGACCTCGACCTCACTCAGTATCTCGCGCTGCCCGGTCTGCGCTTCGCCTCGGAGGGCGGGCCGGTCGACATGCGTGACTCCATGCGGCGGGTGGCCGCCACCACGGGGCATCCGATCGAGTTCGGCGTGCTGTGCTCCATGCTGCTGCCCCTCGCCGTCCACTACGGATTCCGCGGCGGCCGTGGCGCCCTGCGTTGGTGGTTGTGCGCGGCGCTCATCGGCATGGGCCTGCTGTTCTCCGTGTCGCGGTCGGCGGTCCTGGGTGTCGGAGTCGTCGGAATCATCCTGATCATCGGGTGGCCCGTGCGGCGCAAGGTCCAGGCCCTGATCGTCACGGCGGTCTTTCTGGTCGTGGCGAAGCTGACGTTCCCCGGCCTGCTCAACACCCTCTACGGGCTGTTCGCCAACGCCGGCACGGACAGCAGCGTGCAGTACCGCACCCACGACTACGATGTCGCGGCTACCGAGGTCGCCAGGCACCTGTGGCTCGGCCGGGGCATCGGCACCTGGTACGCACCGAAATACCAGGTCTTCGACAACCAGTACATCCTGACCGCGGTGGAGAGCGGAGCCGTCGGCGTCGTCGTCTTCGTGGCGCTGTTCTTCTGCGGGATCTACTCGGCCGTGCGGGCCCGCCGGTTGAGCGTGGACCCGGCCCGGCGCGACCTCGGCCTGACGCTCGCCGCCTGTCTGGTCGTGCCGCTGGTCGGCTCCGCGACCTTCGACCTGCTGTCGTTCGCCACCGTCACCGGTGTCGCCTTCCTGCTCATCGGGGCGTCGGGTGCGTCGCTGCGCTCGGCCCAGCGGGAGGCGGCGGTGCGGGCATGGGAGGACGACCACGCGGAGCGGGCCCCAGGTCGGTTCGGCGCAGCAGACCGAGCATGGTCGCGGCTACCGTGGCTCCCCCTGCCAGGGCGATCGCCCGGCCGGCCCTGAGCGCGGCCGGATCGCCGTCTCCGCCGGGGGCCGCGAGGACCGCGACCGCGAGCCCCGCCACGGCCCCGGCCACGTGCAGCCCGATGAGCAGGCGCATCTCGACGCGTCCCAGCGGGCCGAGAGGCTCAGCCTCCCGCGTCGCCCCGACGCGTACGAGGAACGCGACCGCCGCGCACGCGTAGGCCAGCACGATCAGATCGCTGCCGATCGTGTCGCTCGGCCGGTGCCAGTTGGCGGTGACGGTGGAGGCGCCGACGGCGGTGGCCCAGGCCGAGGTGGGGAGCACCACGACCCAGCGGAACCGGTGGGGGATCACGAGGACGAGCGCGCACATGACCGACATCGCGACCGCCGTGTGGCCGCTGGGGAAGCTCTGGTCATCCCGCCGTACGCCGGACGGCAGCAGGATCGGCCGCAGCAGGACCAGGTGCCGCAACACCTCGGTCGTGACGACCGATCCCCCGATGACCGCGGCACCGGCGACCGCGAGCAGGGGACTGCGCCGGACCAGCGCGACGGCGCACACCAGCAGCAGCACGCCGGCCAGGGAGTAACGCGAGATCGTGCCGAGGGCGGCGAGGGCGGCCTCCTCCTGCCGGCCGCCGGCCACGCGCTGCGCATCCTCAAGCACCGCGTCCTCGAATCGCTGCCCCGGCACCGTCCACACCGCCAGCAGGTAGACGACCACCAGCAGGACGAGGCAGCAGCACGCGGTGAGGACGGCCCGCCGGGACGTCGTCATCCCGTGCAGGGGAGGGGACCGACGGTCGAGACGATCCGGTAGTCCTTGTCGATCGTCACCAGCGTGTTGCCCGACCAGTCGACCTTGTCGCAGTCCGTGTCGACGGGCCCGTACACCCACGACTTGTCGACCAGCTTGTTGTCGCGGACCACGGCGCGATTTCGGACGTTCCTGACCTGGATGCTGTACGTGCCGCCCATGACGAGGTTGTCGGTCACCGTCACGTCCGACATGCGGGGGTCGGTGATGAAGATCGGTGCGGTGATGTCCTTCGCGTCGCGCTGGTCGACCGTGTTGTGCTGGAAGACCAGCCCCTTGCCGCCCACGTACGTCTGGATGCCGTCCGAATGGTCGCCGGGGTTGGAGCAGAGATGAACGTAGGAGTCCCGGATCGTGACGTTGTTCCCCGAGTCGCGGAAGCCGTCCCCGTGGCCCCGCACGAGCACCCGTACGGCCGTGTAGTCGGTGTCCCCGACGCCGGGCATCGACTGGCACCTGCCTGCCGTGCCCACGGTCGAGTCGGTGATGGTGAACGAGTAGGTCTTGCCGGCGTAGCTGTCCAGCACGATGCCGTCGATCTGACTGTTGCTGATCTTCACGTCGCGGGCGGTGATCAGCAGGTCGCCGGCGATGTGCACACGGTCGAGGACGGTCCCCGAGACCGTGACGCGGTAGGCGCCCTCCTCCGTGAGGGGCAGGGGCGTCAGCCGTGTTCCCGGAGGGACCCCTGTGCAGGCCGGCGCCGGATACCCGGGGCACCGTGCGGCGGGCGGTCTGGTGGGGGACACGGACGCCTCGGAGGGGTTCTCCGCCGAGGGAGAGCAGCTGAGCAGCATCAGCACGGCGGCGAGGGCCGCCGCCACAGGTGCCAGGGAGACCCCTCGCCGTCGCATGGACGCTCGCTTTCAGGTGCGTAGCCGGTCCCGCAATTGTGCCCAACTTCCCGCGGCCAGGTCGCGCTCACTGATGAGAGAGGCCGGTTGGGGCCACGGGATTCGCAGGTCCGGATCGTCGTAGCGCACCGACAGGTCCTCGGACGGGTCGTGCTCCCTGTCGATCCGGTAGCAGACGTCGGCGTCCGTCAGGGCCTGGAAGCCGTGCAGCAGCCCGGGGGGGACGTACAGGGTCAGGAACGTCTCGTCGTCGAGCAGGACCGACGTCTGCACGCCGAACGTCGGCGAGTCCGGCCGGGCGTCCACGATCACGTCCCACACGGCTCCGCGGGCGCACCGCACCAGCTTGGCCTCGCCGTGCCCGGACCGGCCGTGCATGCCGCGGATCGTCCCCTCGCGGGAGCGCGACTGGCTGTCCTGAACGAAGGCGGCCGGGTCCAGCCCGGCCTTCGCCGCGACGTGCGCGTCGAACGTGCGGGTGAACAGCCCCCGCTCGTCACGGTGCGGTGTCGGTACGAACAGCAGCGCCCCGTCGATGGCCGTTCGCTCTACTCTCAATGCTGTGACCCTTCCGATCGTGAGCGTCGTCGTGCCCGCGCACAACGAGGAGGGCGTTATCGCCGGCAACCTCGCCCGGCTGCTGGACGGGACGGCGCCCGGTGAGTTCGACGTCGTGGTGGTCGCCAACGCGTGCACCGACGATACGGCCGAGGCGGCCAGGAGAGCCGGCGTGCGGGTCCTGGAGACGGCGACGCCCGGCAAGGCCAACGCGTTGCGGCTCGGCGACGAGGCGTGCCGGACGTTCCCGCGGGTCTATCTGGACGCCGACGTCGTGCTGACGGCGGAGTCGGTGCGCGCGCTCGTGGCGGCGGCCCGGCCCGGGGTGCTCGCCTGCGCGCCGGTCCCGCGGTGGGACTTGGACGGCGCGAGCGCGATCTCCAGGCGGGTGCACAAGGTGCATGATCTGCTCATCGCCCCGTCTCGCGCGCTGTCCGGCGTCGGCGTGTACGTGCTGACCGAGGAGGGGCACGCCCGGGTCTTCCCCATGCCGGACGTGATCTCCGACGACGGATTCGTCCACCGGACGTTCGCGCCGAAGGAGCGGGCCGTGGTGGCCGGCGCCTGGTCCCTGGTGCGCCCCGCCCGGACGGTCCGCGCGCACCTGCGCCGCCGCGTGCGCGTACGGCAGGGCAACCGTGAGCTCGACGCGCTGGGCCTGCCGCTGGCGGAAGGGCGGCTGGAGCTCGGCGCGCTGCGGGCCCTGGTGGCGGGGCGCGCGGTCACCCGGCTCGACGCGGCCTGTTATCTGGCCGTCCTCGCCCTCGACCGCGCGCTCACCCGGCTGCGGGCCCTGTCGGGAGGCTCGAGTCACCGTCGTTGGGGCACCGACACCGGCAGTCGCGTCCAGGCGTAGCGCGCTCAGGAGACGGCCGCGTCGTAGGCGGCCAGCAGCGCCGCACGGGAGTTCTCCCACGACAGCGGGCCGCTGACCCGGGCCTGGCCGATCTCGCCCATGCGCCGCCGCTCCTCGGGGTCGTCGAGCAGGAGGGCGATCAGCTTGGCGAACTCGGACTCGTCGTTCGGAGGCGCGTACACCGCGGCGTCCCCGGCCGACACCCGCGCCTCCCTGAGGTCGAACGACACGATGGGCCTGGCCATGGCCATGTACTCCATGATCTTGTTCATCGTGGACACGTCGTTCAACGGGTTGTACGGGTCGGGGGCGAGGCAGACGTCCGCCGCGGACAGGTAGCGCAGCAGGTCCTCGTCCGGGATGCGACCGGTGAACTCCACCATGTCGGACAGGCCGAGCTCGCGTGACAGGGCCACCATGGCGTCGAAGGTGTCGCCCGCTCCGACGAACACCGCGTGCCAGTCCGAGCGCCCGATCTCGTCGCGGAGCAGGGCCAGGGAGCGGAGGGCGTAGTCGACCCCGTCCTGGGGGCCCATGACGCCCAGGTAGCACAGCAGGTGGGGTTTGCCCCGCTTCAGCGCCTCCTCCGGCGGCACCTGATGGAAGCGTTCGACCACGGGCGCGCTGCGCACGACGAAGACCTCGCCCGGCTTCTTGCCGCCCCGGGTCAGCGCCGCACGGCGGTAGCTCTCGTTGGTCGCGATGACGACGTCCGCGGCCCGGTAGGTGAGCCGTTCGAGCCGCAGGACGAGCCGGTAGAGGAAGTCCTCTCCCCGGCCGAACCGGGACAGGTAGAGCTCGGGGACCAGGTCGTGCTGGTCGAAGACGAAGCGGGCGCCGCGCCGTTTGAGCATCCGCGCTACGAGGAACAGCAGGTCGGGCGGGTTGCAGGCGTGGACGACCTGCACCGGGCCGACCTTGCGCGCCAGCCGGTAGGTGTGCAGCAGCGCCAGGCCGTACTCCCGGAGGTAACCGACGGGGCCACCGGTCGCGGGCCGCAGGGGATAGCGGTGGATCCGCACCCCGTCGATCAGGGCCTCCGGCTCGGTGTCGCGGTTGGCCCCCGTAGGGCAGATGACGTGCACCTCCCACCCGGCGTCCCGCAGCGCCGTGCTCTCCTGCCACACGCGGCGGTCGAAGGGTACGGACAGGTTCTCGACGAGAATGAGCGCTCTACCAGCCAAGGCCCACGTATTCCGGTTGTGCCCGGCGCGCCTCCGCGTCGGGAAGGCGGACGAGGTCGATGATCGCGCGGTCGCCCGCGCGCTCCAGCGCGGTCAGCACCGCGGGGTCCTTGCAGCCGACGACGCAGACCTCGGCATGCGCGAGGACCTCGTCGGCCGAGTTGGTCAGCAGTTGGCCCAGGTGCGGCAGCCGGCCCTCGATGTAGTCGCGATTCGCCCCGATCAGGCGCGACATCGTGACGTTCGCGTCGTAGATGCGCAGGTCGTAGCCCTTGCCGAGGAGGCGTTCCGCCAGTTCGACCAGAGGGCTCTCGCGCAGGTCGTCGGTGCCCGGCTTGAACGACAGGCCGAACAGGCCGACGCGGCGCCTGCCGGTCGCGGCCACCAGGTCGAAGGCCCGGCGCAGGTGCTCCTCGTTCGACGGCAGGATGTGCGACAGCAGAGGAACGGACACGTCCGCCTGCCGCGCCGCGTAGACGAGGCCGCGCAGGTCCTTGGGCAGGCAGGAGCCGCCGAAGGCGAAGCCGGGCCGCAGGTAGGCGGGGCTGATGTTGAGCTTGCGGTCGGCCAGGAAGGCGTCCATGACCCGGTGGCTGTCCAGGCCGAGCGCCTGGCAGATCGCGCCCAGCTCGTTGGCGAAGCTGATCTTGAGCCCGTGGAAGGCGTTGTCCGCGTACTTCGTCATCTCGGCCACCGCGACCGGCACCCGGAAGACCTCCCCGGGCAGCCCCTCGTACAGGGCGGCCACCACGTCGCCGCTCGTGCCGTCGAGCTCGCCGATCACTGTCTTCGGCGGATCGAAGAAGTCGCGCACGCTCGTGCCCTCGCGGAGGAACTCCGGGTTGACCGCCACCCCGAAGTCCACCCCTGCTGTGCGGCCGGAGGACTTCTCGAGGATCGGGACGAGCAGGCTCTCACACGTGCCCGGCAGCATCGTGCTGCGGAAGACGACCGTGTGCCGTCGCTCCCGGCCCGCCAGGGCCTCGCCGATCTCCTCGGCCACCCGCTCCAGGTAGTCGGTCGAGAGGCTGCCGTTCGGCGCGGACGGCGTGCCGACGCAGACAAGGGAGACGTCGCTCGCCTCGACGGCCGCGTGCACGTCGTGGGTGGCCCGCAGCCGGCCCGCGGCGACGGCCTGCTCGGTCAGCTCGCCGATTCGCTCCTCGACCACCGGTGCGGTGCCGGCGTTGATGAGGTCGACCTTCACGGGGTTCACGTCGACCCCGACGACCTCATGCCCCTGGGTCGCCAGACACGCGGCCGAGACGCAGCCGACATACCCGAGCCCGAACACGCTGATCTTCACAAGCGCCGTCCTCCGTCGAATCGCGTGGCGGGCGTGGATCGTTCCAGTTCAGAGGCGACGACCGCGTCGGCCGTCAGTCGCGGCCGGGCGACTCCGGGGAAAAACGGTGCGTAATGTCGTTATGGTTCGCCGCGGTCACACAGATATGATCGCACATCCCTCTCCCCTCGTTACGGCCTAATACGAAATCTCAGAATCGGTCTGTTTCGGTTCCGGACCGATGCTGCGGAATTTCACGGATGTGTATTCTCGCGGCAAGAACGGCCGCGAACGGCCACGCCCGTGGAATGGACGGTGCTGGATGCGCGAGGGAACCGGGGCGTCCGCGAAGCGGGATGAGGACGCGTGGCGAAACGGGCCCGCCCGTCTGCCGTCGCTCACCGGGCTGCGCTGGATCGCGGCCTTCGCCGTCTTCGGATTCCACGTCCTCCACACGCCGCGACTCGCCGGGGACGGCGCCGGCCGGACCGTGCTGGAGGTGCTGTTCGGGGCGGGCGCCACCGGCGTGCCGTTCTTCTTCGTCCTGTCCGGGCTCGTGCTGACCTGGTCGGCCCGGCCGGGCGACCGCGCGGCGGCGTTCTGGCGGCGGCGGGCGGCCCGTGTCGTGCCCTCGCATGTCCTGGTGTGGATCGGGGTGCTGGCCGTCCTCGTCGTGACGGCGCGTCCCGAGAGGCCGGGGCCGGTGCTGGCCGGGCTGGTCCTGATGCAGTCGTGGGTGCCCGACCCGGCCTACTATTTCGCGGTCAACACCCCCGCGTGGTCGCTGTCGTGTGAAATCGCCTTCTATGCCGCCTTCCCGCTCCTGCTGCGGGCGCTGCGCCGGGTGCCCGCCCACCGCCTGTGGACGGTCGCGGCGGCGGCGTACGCGCTGATCTGGCTCGTCCCGCTCGCCTCGCTGCCGATGCCGCTCGACCTCGGTTATTGGTTCGTCTGGATCCTCCCGGTCACCCGGGCTCTGGAGTTCCTGCTGGGGATGACGCTGGCCCTGATGATCCGGTCCGGCCGGTGGCACGGCCCCGGGCTGCTCGCATCCTCGGCCCTGGCGCTCGGGGCGTACCTGACCCAGCCGCTCGTGTGGGACCGCTGGGGGTGGGTCGCGTGGATGTCCGGCCCACTGGCGCTGCTCGTCGCGGCGGCGGCCACGGCGGACCTGCGGGGGCGCCGCTCGCCGCTGCGCGCGGTCTGGCTCGTCGCCCTGGGCGAGGTGTCGTTCGCCTTCTACCTGGTCCACCAGCCGGTCCTCAGGTTCGGGGCGAGAGTGGTCCCGCAGGCGCCGGTTCTGGCGGCGGTGGGCATGCTGCTCGCCGCCACCGCCGCGGCCTGGCTGCTGCACCGGCTGGCCGAGCGCCCGCTGGAACGGCTGCTCGCCGGCCGTCGCCCGCTCGGCCGTCCCCCCGCACAGGAGAGATCGGGGCCTGAGAGCTCAGCGCAGGAGAGAGCGCACCGACCGGACGATCCGGCGCAGGCCGGGGCCCAGGGGTGACACCTTCGCCACCTCGACCATCGAGTCGCGGGCTCTGCGCATGGTCCGCCTGGCCGCGCTTCTCGTCACCAGGCCCTGTGCGACCATGACCTCCCCGGTTTTGGCCCGTCGCTTGTACTCGTCCTCGCCCCGGCCGAGGTCGATGCGGCCGACCCCGAGCGCCGGGGCCGCCGACACCAGCTCGCGCAGCAGCATCCAGCCGGGCGCGAGATGGGCGAAATCCGGGTCGTACACGGGGAACCACCAGTGCAGCACGCCGCCGGATCGCAGGCCGAAGTGCGCGGCGAGCAGGTGCGGGCCGGCGTGCAGCGTCGACAGCATGCCGGAGAACCCGGGGTCCCGGGTGTGCAGGAGACGGTCGACGAGGTCGACGCGGCCGGGTGCGGCGAAGTAGTCGGGGACGCCCGTCGCCGCGTACTGCGCCCGCTTGAGCTCGACGACCCGGTCGAGCGCCTTCCGGTCGACGGCGTCCGCCGCGAACCGCACCGGCCCGAGCTCGCGCTCGGCCTTGGCCGCCCGCCGGCGGGCCTGTCCCATGTTGTCCTTGCCACTGCGGGAGGCCCTGCCGAGATAGGCGTCGAGACCGCCGCTCACGTCGATGTAGGGCGAGGGGCGGCGCGACTCGATCCAGGGGCCGAAGCCCGCTGCATCGTCCTCGTGGCCGTCTTCGTGATCCCCTGAGTGATCGCCTACGCGATCGTCTGGGTGGCCGTCGAGCAGATGGTCGAACGCGAAGCCTCGCACTCCTCCGGACAGCAGGAGCAGCGGCGCGAAGGACGTGCCCGGGGCGAGCACCGGTCCCTGGAAGTCGGCGCCGGGCCAGCCGGCCGGGCGCAGCAGCGAACCCTCGCGGTGGCAGGGCAGCAGTGCGAGAACCCGGCCGTCCGCGTCGCGGCCGACGGCCACCTCCACGGGCCGGCCGCTCACGTGGACGGCCTCGGCGAAGCCGGGATGGAAGTACGGGCTGTCGAGCAGCGGGTTGCCCTCCCGAAGCCGGTGCCACGCGTCCAACTCCTCCTCGCCCAGCGCGTCGAACGAGGTCAGGCGCATGGTCCTGATCGGTGTGCCGCTCATGAGGCCGGAGGGGGCGTGATCAGGCGCAGCCGCCGGGAGGGCCGCAGCAGCGCGGCCACCGCCGCCCGCGAGGTCGGCCGGCCGGAGAGCGCGCGCACCCCCTCTCCCAGGGCCACGGCCAGGAAGTAGGCGGCCGCCGCGATCCGTCCCCTGCGCCGCCTGAACAGCCGCACCTTGTTCACGACGATGAGCGCGGCGAGCGTCGGGTTGACGCCGGAGTCGCCGCCGATGTGCTCGAACACGGCCGAGGGCTCATACCACAGCGACCAGCCCCGGTCGGCGGCCCGCAGGGCGTATTCCGTCTCCTCGCTGTAGAGGAAGAACGACTCGTCCCAGGGGCCGATCTCCCGCCAGGCCGGTGCCGAGATCAGCATGGCCGCGCCCGTGGCCCAGGCCGCCGTACAGGCCGCCTCGTAGCTCACCGGGTCGGTCACCAGCTCCCCGAGCGTGCCGATGCGCCCGGCGAGCGTGCCGCCGATCACGGCCTCGACCAGGGCGCGCCGCACGGTGGGCTGCCGGCGCAGCGACGGCTGTAGCGTGCCGTCCGGGTTGACGAGCCGGGGGACGGCGATGCCGCGGCCAGGTCGCCGCAGGGCCTCCATCAGGACGGCCAGCGAGCCGGGACGCAGCCGGCAGTCGGGGTTCAGGACGAGGACGGCGTCGAGGGCGTCGAGGTCCAGGGCGGCGACCCCGGCATTGATCGCGGCGGCGTATCCGGCGTTCCTGCCGGTCTGCACGACCGTGATCGGCAGCGCCTCCGCGCGTTCCGCGACGCCCACGGAGTCGTCTCCAGAGGCGTTGTCGGCGACCACGACGCCGGCGAGGACGACCCCCCGCGCACCCTCAGTGAGGGAGCGCAGGCAGTCGCCGAGCACGTCCGCGCTGTTGTACGTGACGATCACGACGGCTGCCCGCAGCCGGTTCTCAATCGTTCCATTAGACATATGTGGAGACTCTTCCCGATGGGGAGGTTCGTCGGTCAGCCGCGCAGGCGCTTGAACGCGCGGGCGGCGACCCTGCGGGCGCGCCTACGGAGAGAGGGGCGGCCGTCGAGGACGGCCCTCGTCCAGGCGTCGTCCAGGTCACAGGTCAGGCTGGTGCGCGCCTGCAGCCAGGCGTCGGGACGGGCCCGCCCGCCGTCGCTCGTGTACGCGCGGGAGAGCCCCGCTCTGCGCAGCCGGCGCAGCACGTGCCTGTCGTACGAACCGAACGGGATCGCGACCCGCGTCACCGGCTGCCCCGTCAGGTCGCTCAGCAGGGCGTTGGCCCCGCCGATCTCCTCGTCGGCCTCCTGCCGGCCGATCCGGCGCCAGTCGCGGTGGGCCCAGCCGTGCGAGCCGACCCGCATACCGGACCGGACGAGCTCGCGCACGCCGTCCGCGTCCAGCCTGCCGGGCTGCCCCAGGAGCCCGGCCAGCACGAAGAACTCCGCCGTGAGGCCGCGCTCCCGCAGGCGCGGCAGGGCGATCTCGACGTCGGAGGCGTTGCCGTCGTCGAAGGTGATCCGGACGTCCGGGCGGCCCACGACGGCGTCGAGCACCTGCTCGAACTGGCCGACGGTGACCCAGGTGCCGTCCTCCCCGGGGTCGAGCGTCCTCGGGTAAGGGCCGATGCCGTGCACGGTCAGGTTGACCACACTCCTCGCCGCGGCCATCAGCCCTCGCCTTCGTACGCCGGATGGGGACCTGAGAAGTTATGGGTCACGGTAGCGCTATCGCCGCTCGGGAAGCGTCCGTTACCTGTGTTCGCGATACCAGGCCAGGGTCCGCCGCAGCCCTTCCTCCAGGCCCACGGCCGGCCGCCAGCCGAGCACCTCGGCGGCGAGGCCGATGTCGACGGTCTGGGCGTTGTCCAGGGGACGGTCGGCGACCTCGCCGAACCTCGGACGCCGCGGGCTTCCCATGACCCGATAGAGCAGCTCGACCGTGTCCCTGACCGATGTCAGGACGCCGGTCCCGATGTCCATGACATGGCCGGCCGTCCGGTCGCTCCGCCCCGCCGCCACGAACGCCTCGGCCACGTCGTCCACGTAGACCCAGTCGGCCATCTTGGCGCCGCTGGTGAGGCTCGGCTCCTCGCCGCGCAGCAGCGAGAGCGCCACGTACGGCACGAGCTTGGTGAGGTCCCGCTGGCCCGGACCGTAGACCATCGTGGGCCGCAGGACCGTGGCCGGCAGGTCCCACAACCGCTGGAACAGCTGGGCGTAGCCGGTCGCGGCCCACTTGGCCATCGCGTAGGGGGACGGCGGCGATGCGTGGTCGTTCGCCGGCCGCGGCTCCTCGCACGAGCCGCAGAGCACCACCCGCGTGCCCGTACGGCCGACCGCCGCGGTCAGCAGGTTGACCGTGCCGAGGAGGTTGTTCTCGAGGGTGGGCAGCACGAGCCCGGTGTCCCTGCCCCCGTTCACCTCGCTGGCCAGGTGGAACACCACGTCGGGACGTACGGCGCCGAGGAGTTCGCCGGTCGCCGAGGCGACGCGGAGGTCGGCCCGGTGCCAGACCTCGCCGACGTGCGTCACCGTGGGCGGCCTGCGGCTGACGGCGTGGACCTCGGCGCCGAGGGAGACCAGCCGCTTGACCAGGCGGGAACCGATGAAGCCCGCCGCACCCGTCACCAGGGCTCGCGTCCCGGCATAGGACAGGCCCTCCTCGCGGGTGGAGGACCGTGACGACGGCCGGGGGTCGATCGGGCGGACCGGGGGCATGGGCGCTCTCCTCGTATGCTCGATCATGGTGCGTCGGCAAGGGGACGGCCGGGGGGCGACCGGGGTTGACGAGGCCGAACTTGTTCAAGCCCGGTAATAAGGAAAGGGACCCGTCCGAAGACCGGTCCCTTCCCTGGTGGTCCTGCTCAGCCGATGGTCCAGGTGTCCCCGCCGTGGAGCAGGTCGGCGAGGCTGCCCGCGCCCTTGGCGGTCGTGGCCTCCTGGACCTGCTCGTTGAGGAGCTGGTCGTACGCCGGCCGGTCGATCGAGCGGAAGACGCCGATCGGTACGTGCTCGAACGCCGGCTCGTCCAGCCGCGACAGCGCGAACGCCAGCGACGGGTCCGGGTTGTGCGCGTCGTGCACGAGGATCTCGCCGTCGGAGACCTCGGCGCGGCGCACCACCTCGACGCCGCCCGTGGGCGACAGCCGTACGGCGCGCTCGTTGTCGCCGGTGCCGAAGACGATCGGCTGACCGTGTTCGAGCCGGACGGTGATCTCGTCGCGGGTGCCCGGGTCCTTCAGCGTGTCGAAGGCGCCGTCGTTGAAGATGTTGCAGTTCTGGTAGATCTCCACCAGCGAGGCGCCGCGGTGCTCGGCGGCCTGGCGCAGCACGCCCTGCAGGTGCTTGCGGTCGCTGTCGATGGTCCGGGCGACGAACCCGGCCTCCGCGCCGAGCGCCAGCGAGATCGGGTTGAACGGCTTGTCCAGCGACCCCATCGGGGTCGACTTGGTGATCTTGCCGATCTCGCTCGTGGGGGAGTACTGCCCCTTGGTCAGGCCGTAGATCCTGTTGTTGAACAGCAGGATGTTCAGGTTGACGTTGCGGCGCAGCGCGTGGATCAGGTGGTTGCCGCCGATCGACAGCGCGTCGCCGTCGCCGGTGATGACCCACACCGACAGGTCCGGCCGGGAGGCGGCGAGGCCCGTCGCGATGGCCGGCGCCCGCCCGTGGATCGAGTGGAAGCCGTAGGTGTTGAGGTAGTACGGGAACCGCGAGGAGCAGCCGATGCCGGAGACGAACACGATGTTCTCGCGCTTGAGCCCCAGCTCGGGCAGGAAGCTCTGCACCGCCGCCAGGATCGCGTAGTCACCGCAGCCCGGGCACCAGCGCACCTCCTGGTCGGACTTGAAGTCCTTCAGCGTCTGCTTGGCGTCCGTACGGGGGATCAGGGCCAGGCCCTTGCCATTGAGGGTGTCAGTCACTTTCGATCACGTCCTGAATGACGGCGGCGAGTTCGGCGGCCTTGAACGGGAGCCCGCGCACCCGGTTGTAGCTGATCACGTCGACCAGGAAGCGGGCCCGCAGCAGCATGGCGAGCTGGCCGAGGTTGATCTCGGGCAGCAGCACCTTGTCGTAGGAGCGCAGCACCTCTCCGGTGTTGGCGGGCAGCGGGTTGAGGTGCCGCAGGTGCGCCTGGGCCACCTTGTGCCCGGCCGCGCGCACCCGGCGGGCCGCCGCCGCGATCGGCCCGTACGTCGAGCCCCAGCCGAGCACGAGCACCCGGGCGTCGCCGTCCGGGTCGTCGACCGTCAGATCGGGCACGTCGATGCCGTCGATCTTGGCCTGGCGCAGCCGCACCATCTTGTCGTGGTTGTCGGGGTCGTAGGAGATGTTGCCGGTGCCGTCGGCCTTCTCGATGCCGCCGATCCGGTGCTCCAGGCCCGCCGTGCCCGGCACCGCCCACGGGCGGGCCAGCGTCTCCGGGTCACGCTTGAACGGCAGATACGTCGTGCCGTCGTCGCCGTTGGGCTCGGTGGTGAACAGCACCGAGATGTCCGGCAGCTCGTCGATGTCCGGGATGCGCCACGGCTCCGAGCCGTTGGCCAGGTAGCCGTCCGACAGCAGCATGACCGGCGTGCGGTACTTCAGCGCGATCCGCGCCGCCTCGACCGCCATGGTGAAGCAGTCCGACGGCGTGGCCGGCGCCAGCACCGGCACCGGCGACTCGCCGTTGCGGCCGTACATCGCCATCAGCAGGTCGGTCTGCTCGGTCTTGGTCGGCATGCCTGTCGAGGGCCCGGCCCGCTGCACGTCCACCACGATCAGCGGAAGCTCCGTGGTCACCGCGAGGCCCACGGTCTCGGCCTTGAGCGCGACGCCCGGGCCGGAGGTCGTGGTCACGCCGAGCGACCCGCCGAAGGCGGCGCCGAGAGCGGCGCCGACGCCGGCGATCTCGTCCTCGGCCTGGAACGTCCGGATCCCGAACCGCTTGTGCTTGGACAGCTCGTGCAGGATGTCGGAGGCCGGGGTGATCGGGTAGGACCCGAGGAACAGCGGCAGCTTCGACTGCACCGACGCCGCGATCAGCCCGTACGCCAGGGCCTGGTTGCCGGAGATGTTCCGGTAGGTGCCCGGGCGGAGCGTGGCCGGCTTGATCTCGTAGGAGACCGAGAAGGACTCGGTCGTCTCGCCGTAGTTCCAGCCCGCCTGGAAGGCCGCGATGTTCGCCTTGGCGATCTCGGGCTTCTTCGCGAACTTGGCCTCCAGGAACTGAATCGTCCCCTCGGTCGGCCGGTGATACAGCCAGGACAGCAGCCCGAGCGCGAACATGTTCTTGGCCCGCTCGGCGTCCTTCTTGGAGATGTCGTAGCCCTCGAGCGCCTTGACCGTCAGCGAGGTCAGCGGCACCGCGTGCAGGCGCCACTCGGCCAGCGAGTCGTCCTCGAGCGGGTTGCCGTCGTAGCCCACCTTGGTCAGGTTGCGCTTGGTGAACTCGTCGGTGTTCGCGATGATGTCGGCGCCCTTGGGCAGGTCCCCGAGGTTCGCCTTCAACGCGGCGGGATTCATGGCGACGAGCACGTTGGGCGCGTCACCGGGGGTCAGGATGTCGTGGTCGGCGAAGTGCAACTGGAAGCTCGACACCCCGGGGAGGGTGCCGGCGGGAGCGCGGATCTCCGCCGGGAAGTTGGGGAGCGTCGACAGGTCGTTGCCGAACTGGGCCGTCTCCGCCGTGAACCGATCACCGGTGAGCTGCATTCCGTCGCCGGAGTCACCCGCGAACCGGATGATCACGCGGTCGAGTTGCTGAACCTGCTTGGTCACAGCTCCTCAATCCTCCTTGACGCGCCCAGGCCTGCCTGCTGGTGGCACGTTGTCATGTCCATGCTAGATCCATCGGGGTCACGCTGGTTTTTCGCAGATGCGCACTTGGGGTGCGCTCTACCGGGACTTTCCGCACTTGTGGCGCGTTCCCGCTGGTGCCTCGGCCGCCGGGGGCGGCGCACCGTCAGCTTCGCGAACCGTCCGGGCGACACAGGCCCGACGCGAGCCGGCACAGGTCCAGGTGCAAGCGGGCGACGAGCTTGATTCGGGTCACGATCCTCAACTATATGCGGGGGACTCGGATGTGACCGTCAGGTGTTCAACCCTTGAGATCGCGCCGGGGTTATCCTCGAGATCTGGGAGGCGGTATGAGTGGATACTTCGGCTCATATGCCGTGGTCGTCGTCCTCTTCCTCGTCGGCGTGGCGATCTTTGCGGGCGGATTGTTCGTGAACCGCATGTTACGTCCCAGTCGGCCGACGCCCGAGAAGCTCACGACGTACGAGTGCGGGGTCGATCCCGTCGGCGAGGGCTGGGCGCAGTCGCAGATCCGCTACTACGTCTTCACGTACCTCTACGTGGTCTTCGCCGTCGACGCGGTGTTCCTCTTCCCCTGGGCCACCGTCTTCGCCGCTCCCGGTTACGGCATGACGACGCTGGTGGAGATGTTCGTCTTCCTCGCGTTCATCGCGCTCGGCATCCTGTACGCCTGGCGCAAGAGGGTGCTGGGCTGGACGTGACCCGACCGGCTCAGGGGAGGACAATGGACGGCATGGCGGTGACCGCATGCCCGTGAACGATCTCCCGATGCCCACGGTGGGGCCGGTGTCCCGGCTGGCGCCCAAGCCGATGAAGTTCGTGTTGAACTGGGGCCGGCGCTACTCGCTGTGGGTCTTCAACTTCGGGCTGGCCTGCTGCGCCATCGAGTTCATCGCCACGTCGATGAGCAGGCACGACTTCATCCGCTTCGGGGTGATCCCGTTCGCCAACGGCCCCCGGCAGGCCGACCTGATGATCGTGTCGGGCACGGTGACCGACAAGATGGCTCCCGCCGTACGGCGGCTGTACGAGCAGATGCCCGACCCGAAGTACGTCATCTCGTTCGGCGCCTGCTCCAACTCGGGCGGGCCCTACTGGGACTCGTACTGCGTCACCAAGGGCGTGGACCAGATCATCCCGGTGGACGTGTACGTCCCCGGCTGCCCGCCCCGCCCCGAGGCGCTGCTCCACGGGATCATGAAGCTCCAAGAGAAGATCGCGGGCGAGACGCTGGAGGACCGCTACCTGCCGGAGGCGGACGCATGAGCGCCGCCGAGGCCCTGCGCGAGCGGTACGGCTCACGCGTCACCGACTCCTTCGGCCAGGACGTGCTCGACGTGGACCCCGGCGAGTGGATCGACGCGCTGGCGTTCGCGCGCTCGGCCGGATTCGAGTTCTTCGACTGGCTGACCGCCGTGGACGAGCCGCCCGAGGCGTTCGCCGTCGTGGCCCACGTGTTCGACCCGGTCGCGTTCGCGCACCTGCTCGTGCGCACCCGGGTGCCGCGCGCGGACCCCCGCCTGCCGACCGCCACCGGCGTCTTCCGCGGGGCGAACTGGCACGAGCGGGAGACGTACGAGATGTTCGGCGTGGTCTTCGACGGCCATCCGGACCTGCGCCCGCTGCTGCTGCCGGACGGCTTCGAGGGCCACCCGCTGCGCAAGGACTTCGTGCTGGCCGCCCGGGTCGCCAAGGCCTGGCCCGGGGCCAAGGAACCGGGGGAGTCCGACCACGGCTCGCCGAGCCGCCGCAGGATGCTGCCCCCGGGCGTGCCACCCGACTGGGCCTCCGGCTGAGAGGGATTCCATGGCCGAGGTGCTCGACATAGCGGTCCGGCTGGTCGTCGTGGTGGCGGCGTTCCTGCTGCTGCCACTGATCGTCGGGCAGATGGAGCACAAGGTCATGGCCCACATGCAGTCCCGCCTCGGGCCGATGTACGCCGGCCGTTTCCACGGGTGGGCGCAGCTGCTCGCGGACGGCGTCAAGTTCGCCCAGAAGGAGGACGTCATCCCGGCCGCGGCCGACCGGCGGATCTTCGCGATCGCCCCGGCGGTGGCGCTCGTGCCGTACCTCGTCGTGATGGTCGTGATCCCGGTCGGCCCCGGACTGGCGGCCGTGGACCTCGACGCCGGGCTGTTCTTCGTGCTCGCGGTGATGGGCGTCGGTGTGCTCGGCGCGATCATGGCCGGGTGGGCGTCGGCGAACAAGTACAGCGTGCTCGGCGGCATCCGGGCCGCCGCCCAGCTCATGTCGTACGAGCTGCCGCTGGTGCTCGCCGCCTCCAGCGTGGCGATGGCCGCGGGCACGCTGTCCCTGCAGGGCATCGCCGAGCAGTGGCGCTGGTGGTGGCTGCCCTGGCAGGCGATCGCGGCCTTCGTGTTCTTCGTCGCCGGCCTGGCCGAGCTGCGCCGGCCGCCGTTCGACATGCCGATCGCGGAGTCCGAACTCATCATGGGCCCGATGACCGAGTACTCCGGGTTCCGCTTCGCCCTGTTCATGCTGGCCGAGTACGCCGGGATCGTGGTGCTGTCCGCCCTCACGACCGTGCTGTTCCTCGGCGGCTGGCAGGGGCCACTCCTGCCCGGGCCGGTGTGGACGCTGCTCAAGGTCTTCGCCCTGGCCTTCGTCGTCATCTGGGTGCGCGTCAGCTATCCCCGGCTGCGCGAGGACCAGCTGCAGAAGTTCGCCTGGACCGTCCTGGTGCCCCTCGCCCTCCTCCAGCTCGCCCTCACCGGAGTCGTGAGGGTCCTCATGGCCTGAGCGCGATCACAACGGGCACTTCCACCCCGGCCACCCCGCCGTCGCCTCGTCCTCCCACGCCTGCAACGTCTTCCCCCGGTAGACGGTGTCCGCATGGCTTGCGACCCAGGTCGTGAAAGCGGCATCGGGTTCGACCCGGCCGCTGACCAGCCAGCTCCTGCCGGAAAGCTCGCTGCTGGGGATGACGCCGCTGTCTACGAAGCACTGCACGACAGCGACGAGCGCCTCCCCGCGGCGCTGAACGTCGTCGGGAGACGGAACGGGGCGCTGCTCGCCACGCTCGCACCCCGTAAGCACCAGAATCGCCGCGATGCTCACCAAGACAACCGCGCGGCTCGTCATCGCTGGCCCCTCATCGCACTCCTGGCTTCCTCCACCCAGTCGTCGAGGCGTTTCCCACCGAGCACTGTCTCTCCGTGTGCGCTGAGCCAGGCGGTCAGATTGCGATTGGGCACGACCTTCCCGTCCTTGAACCACGTCGCGTCCGCCGGTGGTCGTAGGACGCCCGCATTCACCAACCCTTGTACGACGGGGAGCTCCACGCCGAAGACGGCGTTGCGAAAGGCGTCGTTGTTCTTCTGCAGGGCTTGGGAGGCGTGCCCGGTGTCAAGGGAATCGTTCACGACCGGTGCTGTCACCCCTGTGAGGAACTGGGCGATGGTGCCGGGGCCCCACGGATTGGAGAAGCTCAGTGCTCCGAAGCCCCCTGAAAGTATGGAAAGGGCCACTTGGTTGCGGGTCGCCTCCTCATCCTGTTTCTGCGCCGACGCGAACTGCCTGCCGTTCTCGACGCGCTGAACAAGCCCGTACAGGCCGGCCATCTCACGCAAGAAGTTCTCATCTCCCGGCGCCTTCACCGTCGCCGTCACCGCGGCCGCTATCCGGGCGTCCGCCGAACCCTTGAACGCGCCCAGTTCTCGGGGATCGCGTAACGCCTGATCGAGGAACCTCTCCAGCTCGGACCGGTTGACGATCGCCACCCATGGATTGCCCCCGACATCGCCGAGAGGAGTCGCACCCGACCCGTACTCTCGGCTCGCCCCCTGAGCGAAGTCGGCGATGTAGCGGTGCGCGGTGTGGATCAGAGACTGTCGGATCGCCGTGGGGAGGGTTTTCTCGGGGTGGAGCTTGGAGAAGTCGGCGGTGGCTTGGACGATGTGGACGACGGACCAGGCGGACTCCTTGGCGTCCACCGAGGTGCCGCGCTCGGCCGAGACGGCGGCCTTGAGGAAGGCTCCGGCGGGGGCGGACAGGTCCACCTGGCCGGTGGGCGGAAGTGTGCCGCCCGGGTGCACGTACGAGCTCAGGAAAGGCCCGGGGTCGTAGCCGGGGGTGTGCCAGGAGTCGCTGACGAGCATGCGGGCGTACCTGGGGCCGGTGGCGGGATCGCCCAGCACGTGCCGGGCGGCCATGCCGTTCTCGGCGGCTCGCTGGAGGACGGCCCCCACGGCGTCGTAGTCCGCCATGAGCCGTTGGTGGCGCGAGGCGTCGGCGTCGGTCTCCAGCCTGCCGCGGGCAGGCGGCCAGATCGTCTTGCCCGCGGCGCGGGCGTCGAGCATGGCGCGGGTCAGGTCGGCGAGCAGGTGGGAGTCCCACGACCTGCCGTCGGGGCCGTACTTCACGAGCATCCCGACCGACCAGGGGTCGGAGTTCCCGGTGAGGGCGGCGCGGGTCTCGGCGGGCAGGAGGGGCCGGCGGTCCTCGCCCGTGCCGACCCGCATCTGGCTGGCGGCGGCCAGGGACGCCCCGAGCGCCCGCAGTACGCTCACGCTCTCGGCGCTGAACAGGGCGGCTCCGGCCCGTTGGTAGAGCGCACGGGCCGCCCGCAGCGCGAGCGGCCCCGCGCCCGCCCAGAAGGCCGCCTGGTAGTCCTTGTCGGCGAGATGCCGCTGCAGGCGCTCCGACAGCCCTGACAGGGCGATGCGGGTGTCCTCGGGGTTCTTGTCCGCGACGGCGGCGGCCAGTGCCTCGGCGTCGCGCTTGCCCTGGTAGCCGCTCTGCCCGGTCGCCTCCCAGTCCAGCCGTACGTCCGGGGGGCGGTCGAAGGTGAGGCCGAGGCCGCCGGGCGCCCGGGTCAGCCCGCTCCAGCCCTGCTCCCTCGCCAGCTCGTACGCCCTGGTCGTGCGGGCGTCCATGTCGCGGACGTCGTCGAGCGCGGCGGCGATCAGGCCGGGCAACGACGTGGTTCCGACCTCGCTCCCCCATTTCTGCATTTTCTGCTGTATTAGCGGACTGTGCCGGGCCAGCAGATCGTGGAGCTGTTCGAGCCGTTTGGTCAGCTCCTTGAGATTCGCGGGATCGACTCCGACGAATTCGCCCACGGCATTCCTTCCGTTGCGGCGGCCTACGAGGCGGCTTTCCGGCGCTCCGCCTCCTCCACACGGGCGATCAGGTGCGGCTGCTCGGCGAGTACGGCGTCGAACAGCCTGGTGAGCTGGGTCCTGCGGGCGTTCCAACCGGCGGCCCAGCGGTCGGCCGCCGGGCCCTGCCAGGTGTGGTTTCCGAACATCGTGGGGACGGCGGTCAGCGCCTGGAGAACCTCACGTACGGCGGTGGCGGCCGCGGCCATGTCCGCCCTGCATTCGGCGATCTCGGATGACGTCACTGGCCCTCCCGCTGTCACGGCTGACGCACCCTAAAGCCTAAGGAAACGCCGATGGCCCAGCCAGGGATATGTGCGACGACAATCGGGATTACCGACTGACTATGGGAGGAAAATGCCGTATTCGGCGAGGTCCGAGGTGAGGTGCGGGGGCAGGGAGGCGGCGGCCGAGACGTCCTCGGCCGAGACGAAGCCGCCGACCTGGTCGCGTACGCGCACGATCTGCTCGGCGAGCGCGGACGTCAGGCCGGGCAGGTTCGCGATCACCGAGGCGGGGGCGTGGTTGACGTCGATCAGGCCGCCGTCGTCGTACTGCCGGGGCAGGTCGGGCCGCCCGATCCGCAGCTCGCGGGCCATCACAGGATCGTGCTCCGCCAGTTCCCTGGCCTGCCGCCGCAGGGCGCGGCGGTGCTGCGCGAGCGCGATCGCCTGCTCGTTCCCGGTCTCGTACGCCGGGACGTCGCCGAAGACCTGCTTCCTGACCGCGAGGGAGTGCACGGTGGCGAAGAGCCAGGGGGCCAGCATGCAGACAATCATCAGGAAGGACGCCAGGGGCGGGGCCTGTGTGTCCTCGTACTCCTCGGACAGGTAGATCCACACGACGGTGGCCGCGGCGTATCCGGCGGCGGCGGCCCCGTACCACGCGCTGCGCCTGCGGACGGCGGCGTACAGCATGGTGAAGGGGGCGCCGAAGCCGCAGGTGTACAGCGGCGCGAACGCCCACAGGAAACCGGGGACGCTCGAAGGCCGCTTCACGGGTGGCGGCGACGGCGGCACGGGCGGAGGCACGGGCGGCGACGGATGGGCGCCCGCGCCGTAAGGGCTCGGCGGCGGTACGGGCGGCGAGGGATGGGATCCGTAGGGACTCGGCGGCCACTGCTGCCCGCGCTGCCCGTAAGGCCCTTGCTGTCCGTATGGCCCCTGCTGTCCGTACGGTCCCTGCTGCCCGTACGGTTCCCGCGGTCCCTGTGGTCCGGAGGGGCGCCCTTCCGGCCCGCCATAGCCGTTCATGGCCCAGACGATACGGATTTGTCGGTCTTCGCGCTTCCCATTCTCCTCACACCCTGTGGACAACCCTGGGGATGACGCTGTGGACGATGTGGAAAACAGCTGGGATGGAGTCACACGTTCACTCGCCGCCGATAGTGCGCGATGATGAGCCTGTGGCGCGCATTCCAGGAGAAGGGTTGGCCAAGGGCCTGGCCGTGACCATGCGGCACATGCTGCGGAAGTCGGAGACGCAGCAGTACCCGGAGGTCCACCCCGACCTGCCCGCCCGCAGCCGGGGCGTGATCGCCCTGGTTGAGGAGAACTGCACCGTCTGCATGCTCTGCGCCCGCGAGTGCCCCGACTGGTGCATCTACATCGACTCCCACAAGGAGACCCTGCCGGCGCCCGAGGGCGGCCGCCCGCGCGCCCGCAACGTGCTCGATCGCTTCGCGATCGACTTCTCGCTGTGCATGTACTGCGGCATCTGCATCGAGGTGTGCCCCTTCGACGCGCTGTTCTGGTCGCCCGAGTTCGAGTACGCCGAGTACGACATCCGCGATCTCCTGCACGAGAAGGACAGGCTGGGCGAGTGGGCGGCCACCGTGCCGCCGCCACCGGCCCACGAGGTCGGCGCCGAGTCGCCGAAGGAACTGTCGGCAGGTTCCCGCCCGGCACCGGCACGCCGTACGGCGCCGCCCGCTTCGGTGAAGGGACCGGCCGAGGGCGCGTCCGTGGCACAGGAGGCCGCACAGGGGCCCGCGCAGAAGGCGACACAGGACACCGCGCGGGAAACCACACAGGACTCTGCGCAAGACACCGGGCAGGACGCAGCGCAGGACACAGCGCAGGACACAGGGCGGGAGGCGGCGCGGGGACCGGCGGCGGAACCCGCGCCGGGGCCGGAGAGCCGCCCGCGTCGTGAGCCGCCGAGAGCCATGCGCGACATCCGCTCCATCCGGCCGCCGGGCTCGCTGCCCAAGAACGCCGGCTCACCGCCGCAGAAGAAGGACGGGCCCGAGGGGGAGCGATGACCTCCCAGGCGCCGGGGTTGTGGCCGCCCTCGGGGCCTGAGGTCGTCTTCCTGCTGCTCGGCGCCGTCGCCGTCGGCTCGGCCCTGCTGGTCGTCACGACCAGGCAACTCGTCCACGCGGCGCTGTGGCTGGTCGTCTGTTTCGGCGCGCTCGCGGGCGGCTACCTGGTGCTGACCGCCGAGTTCGTCGCCTGGGTGCAGGTGCTGATCTACGTGGGCGCGGTCGTGGTGCTGCTGCTGTTCGGGATCATGCTGACCCGCGCGCCCATCGGGCCTTCGGCCGGCCTCGACTCCGGCAACCGGTGGGCCGCCGCGCTGGTCGCCGTCGCGATCGCCGCCGTGCTCGTCACCGTGGTCGTCACCGGTTTCCGCACGGCGTACGCGCCGCTCCATCCCGGGCAGGGGGCGGCGGAACCCCTGGGAGCGAGCGTCTTCCGCACCTGGGTGCTGCCGTTCGAGGCGCTGTCGGTGCTCCTGCTCGCCGCGCTGATCGGCGCGATCGTCCTGTCCCGTACGGACATCAGGGGGCGGGAATGACCCGGTCATCGACCTTGTCGACCAGACCGACGGCCCGGAGGCGGTGAGCGAGGTGCACGTCGTCTACCCGGTGGTGGTCTCCGCCCTGCTGTTCTCCATCGGTGTGTACGGCGTGCTGGCCCGGCGCAACGCGATCCTCGTGCTGATGTCGGTCGAGTTGATGCTCAACGCGGTCAACCTCAACCTGGTGGCCTTCGACGTCTGGCTCAGGGACCGCCTGCACGGCGGCCAGGTGCTGACGCTGTTCGTCATCGTGATCGCCGCGGCCGAGGTGGGCCTGGGGCTGGCGATCGTGCTGGCCGTCTTCCGCACGCGCCGGACCGTCGACGTCGACCGGTTGCGGGCGCTCGCCGAGGTCGTGCGCACATCCGACTCGGAGCGCCCGGATGGGGAGGGCGCCTCGTGACCGCCGTGGTGGCTCTGATCGTCCTGCTGCCGTTCGCCGCCTCTGTGGCCGGGCTGCTCGCGACCCGCCTGGGCACCCGTACGGAACGGGCGGCGTACCGGCGGGCGGCGTGGTTCGCCATCGCCCCGGGTGCGGTGTCGGCGGCGCTCACGGTGTGGCTCGCCGCGGCCCTCGCGCGGGGAGCGGGCGCATCAGGAGGGCGGTTCTGGTCGGAACTGCTCCCCGGACGGGTCGAGGGCACGCTGACGGTGGTCGAGACGGGGTCGGTGCCGATCTCCCTGACTCTGCGGGCCGACGGATTGTCAGTGCTCGCGGGCATCCTGGTCGTCGTGGTCGCGCTGGCGGTGCAGGTCTACTCGGTCGGGTACATGCGGGACGAACCCCGTTACCCGTCCTACAGCGCGTTCGTCAGCCTGTTCACGAGCGCCATGCTGCTGGTGGTCTACGCGGGGGACCTGATCGTCCTCTACGTCGGCTGGGAGATCATGGGCCTGTGCTCCTACCTGCTCATCGGGCACTGGTGGGAGGACCGGGCCAACTCGCGGGCGGCGGTCAAGGCGTTCCTGGTCACCCGGCTCGGCGACGTCGGCTTCCTGTTCGGGATCTTCGTCCTCGGCACGGCGGCGGGCAGTTTCCGGATCGACGACGTGCTGCGCGCCGACATTCCCCGGGGCACGCTGATCGTCGCGACGCTTCTGCTGCTCGCCGGGGTCGCGGGCAAGAGCGCGCAGGTGCCGCTGCAGACCTGGCTGCCCGACGCGATGGCCGGCCCCACCCCGATCAGTGCGCTCATCCACGCGGCCACGATGGTGGCGGCCGGGATCTTCGTCGTCGCCCGGCTCTATCCCGCCTTCCTCGCGGCGCCGCCCACGCTCGACGTGCTGGGCGTGGTCGCGGCGGTCGGCATGCTGGGCGCCGCGCTCGCCGCGCTCGCGCAGGACGACCTCAAGCGCGTGCTGGCCTACTCGACGATCAGCCAGCTCGCCTACATGGCCGCGGCACTGGCCGCCGGGTCCGATCGGGCGGCGATGTTCCACCTGGTGTCGCACGGCGCGTTCAAGGCCCTGCTGTTCCTCTGCGCGGGCCTGGTGATCCACCACGTCGGGTCGAACCTGATCAGCCACATGGGTGGGTTGCGCACCGCCCTTCCCGTGACGTTCTGGACGATGACCATCGGTTTCGCCGCGCTCGCCGGGCTGCCGCCCGCGAGCGGCTTCTTCAGCAAGGACGCGGTGATCTCGGCCATCGAGCACGGGACGGGAGCGGCCCAGCCGTTCGTGTACGCGTCGGCGCTGCTGACCGTGGGGGTGACGGGAGCGTACGCCGCCCGGGCCTGGCTGCGCACGTTCTTCGGTCCCGCCCGGATCGAGCCGCTCGCGGAGCCGCCGCCGGGCGTCGCCCACGTCTTCGACGGCCGCGAGGCGCCCCCCTCGATGCTGTGGCCGGCCGGCGTGCTGGCCGTGCCCGCCCTGCTGCTCGGCCTCGCCGGACCGGCGGCCGGCGTGGAGGTCGAGTGGGGGCCGGCGGCCGTCAGCCTCGCCGTCGCACTGCTCGGCGCCGGGATCGTGTACGCCCTGTGGCGGGCCGCGCCGGAGCAGGACCCCGCCCGGCTGCTCGGCCCGTTCCGGGTGCCGTCCGAGCGGGCCTTCTACGTCGACGCCGCGTACGCGGCGCTGGTCGTCCGGCCCGTCCTGCGTCTGGCCAGAGGGGTGGTCCGCACGGACGCGCGAGTGGTGGACGGCGCGGTCCGCGGGTCCGGCCGGGCGACGCTCGGCCTGTCCGGCCTGGTGCGGCTCGCCCAGAACGGCAACGCGCAGCTCTACGTCACCGGCCTGCTGGCCGGGCTCGTGCTGATCGCGGTCGCGGCGGTGGTGCTGACATGATGCGGCGGGTTCGGAACGGCGGCGCGCGGCTCCGCGCGACCGCTTCGCCGGCTGCGATCGTGCCGATCGCGGCCACGGCGAATCGGACCGGTGGCGCGCGGCTTCGCGCGGTGGTGACGACGTGAGCTGGCTGCCGATCGCGCTCGTGGGCGTCCCGCTGCTGGGGGCCGTCGTCGCCGCCCTCCCGGCCGTACGGGACAGGGCGGTGGCCTGGGGGATCGCCGTCTCGGCCGGAGTGCTGGTCCTCGCCGTCGCGCTCGCCGCGGCCTTCGACCACGCGCGCCCCGCCGACATGCAACTGCAGACCGACCGGCCGTGGATCCCCAGCCTCGGCCTGCGGTTCCACCTGGGCGTGGACGGCGTCTCGCTGCCGCTCGTCGTGCTGACCGCGCTGCTGACGTTCCTGTGCTTCGTCCACCTCGCCGGGCACCCGCCCGCGGGCGGCAGACCCGGCGCGCTGGTCGTCACGCTGCTCGTGCTCGAAGTCGGCATGATCGGCACGTTCCTCGCCCTCGACCTGCTGCTGTTCTTCGTGTTCTTCGAGGTCGTGCTGGTCCCGATGTATTTCGTGATCGCCCTGTGGGGTGGCGCGGGCAGGCGGGCGGCGGCCGTGAAGTTCATCCTCTACACGCTGCTCGGCTCGGCCGTCCTCCTCATCGGCCTGCTCGTCGTCTGGACCCAGGCCGGCACGCTCGACATGGTCGCGCTGGCCGGGCGCCACGGCTCGGGCATGGCCCGGTCGGCGCAGATCCTCGCGTTCCTCGCCATCGGTCTCGGCCTGGCGGTGAAGACGCCCATGTGGCCGCTGCACACCTGGCTGCCCGACGCGCACACCGAGGCGCCGACCGTCGGCTCGGTCCTGCTCGCGGGCGTGCTGCTCAAGATGGGCAGCTACGGCTTCGCCAGGATCGCGATCCCGGTGCTCCCCGAGGGCGCGGCGGCCCTGGCCCCCTGGCTCGGCGCGTTCGCCGTGGCCGGCATCGCGTACGGATCGCTCGCCTGTCTCGCCCAGCGCGATCTCAAACGGATGATCGCCTACTCCTCCGTCGGCCACATGGGTTTCGTGCTGCTCGGGTTCGCCTCGCTCACGCCGGTGGGCCTGAACGGCGCCCTGTTCGCCAACGTCGCCCACGGGCTGATCACCGGCCTGCTGTTCTTCCTCGCCGGAGCCGTCAAGGAGCGGTACGGCACGGCCGACATGGTCCGGCTGGGCGGCGGGATGCTGCGCCGCCTGCCGTACGTCGGCTCGCTGCTGACCTTCGCCTGCGTCGCCTCGCTGGGCCTGCCCGGCCTCGCCGGGTTCTGGGGGGAGATGCTCGCGCTGCTCGGCGCGTTCCGCCCGGCCGCCGGGCTCTCCCGGCCGCTGTTCCTCGTGTTCATGGCCGTCGGCGGGCTCGGCACGGTGCTCACCGCGGCCTATTTCCTGGTCATGCTCTCGCGGGTGACGCACGGCCGGGCGGTCGAGACCATCCCGCCCCCCGGGCCTCTCGCGCCGCCGGAGCCGTATGGGCCGGTGGGGCCGCCACTCGCCACCGCCGAGGGCGTACGCGAGGTGCTGAGCGAGGCGGGCGAGGGCGCGGAACCGGTCGAGCCCGTCGCGACCGGAGCCGCCGTGGCCGCGCTGGACCGGGAGGGTGCGGGGCAGGAGGCCGCCCGCGCGCGCGCCGCGGTCGACGACGGACGGGCCAGTCTGGCGGATGCCGCCGGGAGTCTCGGGGTGGGCGCCGCTGACACCGGAGAGACGGGCCGGGCACGGCGGCCTTTCCGGGACGTCACGGCCCACGAGCTCGCGGCGTGGCTCCCACTGGTGGCGCTGATCGTGCTGTTCGGTCTGTGGCCGAAGGCCCTGCTCGCCGTCACCACGCCCGCCGTGCAGTCGCTCCTCGGATCGGGGGTGGCGCCGTGACGGGCGGGGTGATCCAGTCCATCGACTACGCCGCCGTGGCGGCGCCGCTGGTCCTCGCGCTGGTCGCCGGGCTCGTGCTGCTGCTCGACGCGTTCCTGCCCGCCCGCCCCGGCGGGGCGCGGGTGCTCGGTCTCGTCACACTCGGCGGCCTGGTCGCCGCCCTGGCCGTGGTGGCCGTCCAGGCCGCGGGCGGCGGGACCCGGCGCACGTTCTGCGTCCCCGCCTCGCTCGGTGGCGAACCTGCCCAGGGCCGGGCCGCCCCGGCGTCGTGCTCGTTCGTCGCGGACCGCTTCTCCCTGCTCATCGCGGCGGTCGTGCTGGCCGCCGGGGTGGTCGTCGTGTTGCTGTCGATGACCGAGATCGCCGCAGGACGCGGCGCCGGGCCGGAAGAGCGCGGCCGGATTCCGGCGGGGGAGTGGTATTTCCTGCTGCTGGCCACGCTGACCGGGGCGGTCCTGCTGCCCGCCTCCCGTGATCTCATCATGCTGGTCGTGTCGCTGGAACTGGTGTCGCTGCCGGTCTTCGCGCTGACCGCGCTCAAGCGTCATGACGGCCGCGCCTCCGAGGCGGCACTCAAGCTCTTCCTGGTCTCGGTGGTCTCCACCGCGATCACGCTGTTCGGCGTCTCGCTGCTCTACGGCGTGACCGGCTCGGTCCACCTCGACAGGATCGACGCCGCCCTGCGGACGACCGGAGACATGGCCCAGGTCACGGCGGTGGCGATCGTGCTGGTGGTGGCGGGCTTCGCGTTCAAGATCGCCGCGGTGCCGTTCCATTTCTGGGCGGGAGACGTCTACCGAGGCGCACCGGTCCCGGTGGCGGCGCTGCTCTCGGTGGTGTCCAAGGCGTCGGGCTTCGCCGGGCTGATCCTGCTGCTGACGTCCGCGCTGCCAGGGAAGGCGGCGCTGTGGGCGCCCGGAGTGGCGGTCGTCGCCGCACTGACGATGACGGCGGGCAACGTCCTCGCGATGCGGCAGCGCGCGGCCGTCCGGCTGCTCGCCTGGTCGTCGGTCGCGCAGTCGGGCTACATCCTCGCGCCGCTGGCCGTCTACGCCGTCGCACCGCGCGCCGCCGTCGGCGCGTCGGTCGCCTACCTCGTCTTCTACGCCGCGATGAACCTGATCGCCTTCGCCGTGGTCCTGCTGGTGGCGCGGCTGCCCGAAGGCCAGGACCTGGAGGCGTACCGGGGGCTGGCGCTGCGGAGCCCGGCCGCCGGGCTGTCCCTCGCCTTCGCCCTCGTCTGCCTGGCCGGGCTGCCGCCCGGGCTCGCCGGCCTGTTCGCGAAGATCGTCGTCTTCCGGGCCGTCGTTGACGGCGGGCTCGGCTGGCTGGCCCTGGTCATGGCGGCCAACACGGTGGCCGGGCTGTACTACTACATCGCCTGGACCGCCCGGCTGTTCGCGCCGCCCGCGGCGGGCGAGAGCCGTACGGTCTCGACGAGGACGGCGGCGGGGGTCGCCGTGGCCGTCGCGGTCGCCGTCACCGTGGTCTTCTCCGTCGTCCCGCAGGTGGTGCTGTCCGTCACAGGGTGAGGCGCGTCATGGGGAACGTTCGTCCAGGCCATGCGCGTTGGTAGGGCTGGACGCACCGAGCCGGACACACCGAACCGGACACACCAAGCCGTGAGGAGGAGGCGTGCACCACAACCGCCTGCGCACCGCGGTCCTGCTGGGAGCGCTGTCCTCGTTGCTCCTGGTGGCCGGGGCCTGGCTGGGGGGTGGCACGGGTGCCCGGATCGCGGTCGTGGCCGCCCTCGCGGTCAGCGGCGTCGCCTACTTCTGCGCCGACAGGATCGCGCTGTCGGCCATGCGGGCCCGGCCCGTGGCGGAGGTGGAACAGCCGGTCCTCTATCGCGTCGTCCGCGAGCTGTGCACCGAGGCCCGCGCGCCGATGCCCCGCCTGTACGTGTCCCCGACGATGCAGCCCAACGCGTTCGCGACCGGGCGCAACCCGCGTGACGGGGTGGTGTGCGTCACGCACGGCCTCCTCGGGCTGCTGGACGAGCGCGAACTCAAGGGCGTGCTCGGCCACGAGCTGTCGCACATCCACAACCGTGACATATTGATCTCCTCGGTCGTGGGCGCGCTCGCGACGATGATCACGTACTTCGGGTACGCCGGCCTGTTCTTCGGCTCCGACGACGACGAGGGGCCGGGGTTCTTCGGCGCCATCCTCGTGATGATCCTCGGACCGGTCGCGGCCACGGTGATCCAGATGGCGATCGCGCGCTCGCGGGAGTTCGCGGCCGACGACGCGGGGGTACGGCTGACCGGCGACCCGCTGGCCCTCGCCTCCGCGCTGCGCAAGATCGAGATGGAGGTCCGCAGGCTGCCGCTCCCGGAGAACGGCAGGCTCGCCTCCGCCGGCCACATGATGATCGTCAATCCGTTCCGGGGCACCCGGATCGGCAGGCTGTTCGCGACCCACCCACCGGTCGCCGCGCGGATCGCCCGTCTGGAGCGGATGGCCGGCTACCGGCGGTGACGGGGCGAGCCCGGAGCTCTCAGGAATGTACGTTGACGTGGCCGCCCTGCTCAGGGGTGGTCGCGACGAAGAAGACCGGCTGCGTGGTGACGAACTCGCACAGCCGGTCGGTGAGCTTCTCGTGGACCTTGCCCATGTCGGGACGATGACCCGGATCATTCGCCGGGCAGCCACCAGGCCCACACGCTGGACTTCACCCGGAAGGAGTCCAGCGTGGCGGTGGCGCCCGTGCCGATGTCGAGGGTGCGCACGACGACGCGGTAGGTCTCGCCGGTCTTCGTCCAGTCCAGGGTCTCCCAGAGCTTGAGGCCGCCGTCGGGGGTCCACTCCAGGCGCTTGGCCGACTCGTTCTTGGGCAGGCGCACGTCCACGGCATCGCTCACGGTGTCGTCCGAGAGGTCGTACACCCGCACCCGCTGCTTCGCGGACGTGGTGGTGATCAGCACCGCCACGGAGGAGCCGTCGTCGGCGAGCGCAATCGGGCTGTTGTTGGCCACGACCTGCGGCACGACCTGGGTGTTCGTCCGCCGCCCGTCCTCGTCGTACACGCTGAGCTGAGTGGTGTTCTCGGCGGTGCCACGGGAGACGAGCACGTGCTTCCCGTCGGGGCTGAAGCCCGCCACCGCCGCGTCGGCCGGGATCTTGCGCACCTTTCCCGTACGGACGTTCACGACGAGGGACGGCACCTTGCCGTCCTCGTCGTAGTAGTCGATGGTCAGCAGGCCGCCGTCACGCGACAGAGACGTCGCGAGGTCGCCCATGCCGATGCCCTTGGGCAGCTTCGACACCGAGCGGGGGAGCGCGCGGACCTTGTTCGTGGTCACGTCGCGGACGACGAGCATGCCGTCCTTCTTCCGGAAGTACGACACCTGCCGGCCGTCGCCGCTGACCGACAGGGGTGTGTACGACTGCTTGTCGATCTTCCCCTTCGCCGTGCGCGGGAACACCTGGGCGTCGGTCAACGCGCTGTCCCGGCCGTTGCCGAGCGCGAGGCGCCACGAGCCGCAGGGGAGGTAGCCGTCCTTCTTCTTGCAGGACTTCAGCCAGGCGTACCGGACGGTCGACGCGGAGGACGACGCCGTGGCGGTGACGGAGGCGCCTCCCGTACGCGCCTCCGCCTGCGCGGCGCCGGCGAGGGTGGTCAGCGCCATGGTGGCCGCCGCCGGGAGGGCGAGGATCGCGGGTTTTCTCATCGGGCTTCCTTTCGTCTCGCCTGGATAGATGCGGTGCGACGGCGGAAGGTTCTGTCACGAATGAGCCACGCCAAGATCTCTACACATTCGGTCGGGAAAGGTATGGAAGATCCGGCTTCCTGTGGTGTTTACTGCTTCTATCCATTTGGGGCGGCTTGGTAGACAAGCCAGGTCACAGGGAAGGCGTGGCATGGCAGAAACGGGCGAGCGCGGCGTCCACACCCGCCGGGGATTCCTCAGGACGGCGGTCACCGGCATGACCGTGCTGTCGGCCGCGGCGCTGCTGGAGGCCTGCGGCGCGGCGCCGTCCGCACCGGCCGGCTCGAAGGCGTCGAGCGGAAGCGCCGCCGCCGGCACGGACACCGGCAAGGAGATCGAGGTGCTCCGGGTGTCACTGCCCGGATCGCTGTCGAACCTGTATCCCGGGCAGGAGTCGGGCATCCTCAACTACTACGTCGCCGGGATCTGCATGGAGGGGCTCGTCGGCGTCGACACCACGGGGAAGATCGTCCCCGCCCTGGCGTCGGGCGTCGAGCGCACGTCGCCGACCACCTACGTCTACCGGCTCCGCCCCGACGCCCGGTTCCACGACGGCACTCCGGTGACCGCCGACGACGTGCTGCACTCGATCGAGATGGCCAGGGACGCGAAGGTCTCGCCCGCCACGGCGGCCTACTGGGCCAACCTGAAGAAGGCCGAGAAGACCGGGGACGCCGAGATCACCCTCACCGCCAAGGCCGCCGACGTGGCGTTCGCCTGGCTCCCATCGAACGCCGACGCCCTGTGGATCGCCCCCAAGGCCGCGTGGGAGAACGCCAAGAGCGGATTCGGCACTCCGCAGTCGCTCCCCGTCGGGACCGGGCCGTACAAGGTCACGGGGTTCGTCCCCGACTCCTACGTCGAGTTCTCCCGGGTGGACACCTGGCACGGCACCCGGCCGAGGATCGCGAAGATCCGGTTCGAGTTCGTGCCCGACGAGAACACCCGCCTGCTGGCGTGGAAGGCCGGCAAGGCCGACATGGCGCTCAACGTGCCGCTGGCGCAGTCGCGCCAGTGGGAGGGCGCCTCCGGCACCCGGGTCGTCTACGCGCCCGACCGCTCCTACGCCGGGCTGACCTTCAACACGAAGGCCGCGCCGTTCGACGACGTGCACGTCCGCAGGGCCGTCGCCCACGCGGTGAACCGCCAGGCGATCGTCGAGAAGATCCTGCGCGGCCGGGGCCAGGTCGCCACCGCGCTGTCCACGCCCGAGCAGTTCGGCGGGCTCTGGTCGCCGCAGGAGGCGGCGGGGCGCCTCGCCGCCGTCCCCCAGTACGCGTACGACCTGGAGAAGGCGAAGCAGGAGCTGGAGCAGTCGAAGGTGCCGAACGGGTTCAGCGCGAGCCTGTCCTACCCGAACACCGGCCCGCATCTGGGGACGGCCGCGCAGGCGTTCGCCGCCGACCTGAAGAAGATCGGCATCACGCTCGAGGTGAAGGAACTGCCGATCGAGCAGTGGCTGGCGGAGCTGAACGAGTTCCCGCCGCTGAGCTACATGTGGTACTTCAACACCACCGGCGACCCCGGCGAGCTCGCGACCTGGTTCCTCGGCGAGGGCAACCCCGCCAAGTACGCCAACGACACGATCACCGCCACGATGGCGAAGGCCACCGCCGAGGCCGACCCGGCGAAGAGGGCCGCACTGCTGATCGAGGCCCAGACCGCACAGGCCGCCGACCTCGCGTACCTGCCGCTGTGGTGGGGCCAGGCGGCGACCGCGTTCGGCAGCGCGATCGGCGTCAGGGACTACACCTCCTACACGCTGCTGGCCGACTGGCCGCAGCAGGTCTACGCGGCGAAGTGAACCGCGCCGTCCTCGCCTTCGCCCTGCGCCGGGCCGCCGCCACGCTCGCGCTGCTGCTCGCGCTGTCGCTGCTGGTCTTCGCGCTGCTGTATCTCGCCCCCGGCGACGTCGCCCGCAACCTGCTGGGCACCCGCAACGTCACGCCTGAGGCCCTGGCCGGGATCCGCGAGCTGCACCACCTGAACGAGCCGTTCCTCGCGCAGTACTGGTGGTGGCTGTCCCACGCGGTGACCGGTGACTTCGGCACGTCCATCCGCACCGGAGGGCAGGTCGGGCCGCTGCTGCTCGACCGCACCGGCGTCACGGCGGCCACGGCCGCGCTGGCGTTCCTGCTGTCGGTCCTGGCCGGCGTCCCGGCCGGGATCGCCACCGCCGTACGGCGCGGCCGGCCGCTCGACCGCGTGATCGTGGCGGCCTCGGTCGTCGGCGTCAGCGCGCCCGGCTTCGCGGTGGGCCTGATCCTGCTGTACGTCTTCGCCCTGGGATTGGGCTGGTTCCCCGTCTACGGCACCGGTGAGGGGTTCCTCGACGCCCTCTGGCATCTCGTCCTCCCGGCGGTGGCGCTGGCGTTCGGGCTTGGCGCCTTCGTCGTGAAGCTGACCAGGGCGGCGGTCATCCGGGAGCTGGACCAGGACTACGTGACGTTCGCCCGGGGACGCGGCCTGTCCGAGCGACGGGTGCTGCGCCTCGTGCTGCGCAACGCGGCGATCCCCATCGTGACCAGCCTCGGCCTGATGGTGGCCTACCTGTTCGGCGGGACCGTGCTGATCGAGGTCACCTTCGCGCTGCCCGGCCTCGGCTCGCTCATGGAGGAGTCGGTGCTGTTCAAGGACATCCCCGTGGTGCAGGCGCTGACGCTCGTCGTCGCACTGGTCGTGTCGGTGACCGCGCTCGCCGTGGACCTGTCGTACCTCGCGATCGACCCGCGCGTGCGGGCCAGGGCGGTGCGCCGATGAAGCCGGTGAAGCGGCGGCTGAAGCGGCGGCCGCCGGTCGTGGCGATCCTGTCCGCCGTCGTGCTCGCGGCCGTCGTGGTGTGCGCGGCGGGCCGGGAACTGCTCGCGCCGCACGCCCTCGACCAGGACGTCTACCTGGGCGTGGTCGGCGCGGGCGTCGAGGGCCACCTGTTCGGCACCGACCAGCTCGGCCGCGACATCCTGCAGCTCTCGCTCGCGGGCGCCCGCTCGGCGCTGGCCGGCCCGATCGTGGTCGCCGTGGGGTCGATGGTGATCGGCGTCCTGCTCGGGACCTTCGCGGGCTACCGGGGCGGGATCGTGGACATGCTGGCCGGCCGCTACGCCGACCTGCTGCTGGCGCTGCCGTCCGTGCTGCTGGCCATCGTGGTCGCCGGGCTCGTGGGGCGCGGCTACTGGATCACGGTCGCCGTGCTCATCGTGCTGTTCTCGCCGTCCGACGTGCGGCTCGTGCGGGGAGCGGTCATGGAGCAGACACCCCGGCCCTACATCGAGTCGGCCAAGATCCTCGGCATCCGGCCGACGCGGATCATGTTCCGGCACATCGCGCCCAACATCGTGCCGATCGTGGTCGCCAACCTCCTGCTCAACGTGGCGTTCGCGCTGGTCGCGCTGTCCTCGCTGTCGTACCTCGGGCTCGGCGTGCCGCCCGGGGCGCCGGACTGGGGACGCCAGCTCGCCGACGGGCGCGCGCTGCTGGGCGACAACCCGCTGGCGGCCGTCGTGCCCGGCGTGCTGATCATCCTCACCGCCACCGCGGTGAACCTGTTCGGCGACTGGCTGTCGGAACTGCTCGACCGCAGGGTGGTGGCGCGATGAGTCCCTTGCTCCACGCCCGCGACGTACGGGTGACCTCGGCGGCGGGCGTCCTCGTCGCGGGAGTCGACCTGACGGTGGCGCCGGGGGAGACCGTGGCGATCGTCGGCGAGTCCGGCTCGGGCAAGTCGATGACCGCCAGGGCGCTGACCGGCCTGCTGCCCGAGGGCGTGCACGCCACCGGACGGCTGGAGCTGTCCGGGCAGGCGTACGACCTGGCCGCGCGCACGCCCTGGCAGCGCATCCGGGGATCGGGGATCGCGCTGCTGCTCCAGGACCCGTTCACCTCGCTGTCGCCGGTGCACCGCTGCGGTGAGCAGATCGGATGGGCGCTGCCGCGCGCCGGCCGCGCCGCCGGGGTCGCCCGCCTGCTGACCGAGGTGGGACTGCCCGCCGAGGTCGCCGAGCGGTACCCCTTCCAGCTCTCCGGCGGCATGCGCCAGCGGGTGGCGATCGCGGCCGCGCTGGCCGCCGGCCCGGGCCTGCTGATCGCGGACGAGCCGACCACCGCGCTGGACGTGACCACCCAGCACGAGGTCCTCGAACTCGTCGCCGGGCTGCAGCGGGCGCGTCGGATGGGCCTCATCCTGATCACGCACGACCTGCGGCTCGCCCGGGCAAGGGCCGACCGGATCATGGTGATGTACGCCGGGCGGCTCGTCGAGGAGGGCCCGGCGGCCGAGGTGATGGACCGGCCCGCGCACCCCTACACGGCGCGGCTGGCGGCCTGCGACCCGCCCGTCACCCACCGCCTGCCGGAGCTGCCGACGATCCCCGGCTCGGTGCCCCGGCCGTACGCGGTGAGCGGCGCCTGCGCCTTCGCGGACCGGTGCGATCTGGCGGTCGAGGCGTGCCGTACGGCCGAGCCGGCCCTTGCGGAGGTCGCCCATGGTCCAGGAAACAGCGGGCACCGGGCGGCGTGCGTGCGGCCCTCGGACGTGCGTCCGGTCGCCGCGCCCCTTCCCGCCGTTCCTTCTGCCGCCGCCGTTCCTCCGGAGGCGGGCTCCTCGCACGCGCTGCTGACCGTACGCGGGCTGACCAAGCGGTTCCCCGGCTCGGCCGCGCCGGCGCTCGACGGGGTCGACCTGGAGGTCGCGGCGGGGGAGGCGGTCGCGGTGGTCGGCGAGTCCGGCTCCGGCAAGACCACGCTCGCGCGGTGCGTGGTCGGCCTCGAACGGGCCGACGGAGGAAGCGTCGAGTTCGGCGGCGGGGCCACCGGCCCGAGGCGGGTGCAGTACGTGTTCCAGGATCCGTACTCCGCGCTGAACCCCGGTCTCACCGTCGGCGCCTCGCTGGCCGAGGCGCTCAGGGCGGCCGGCCGTCCCCGGTCGGAGGTGCCCGGCCTGCTCGACCTGGTCGGCCTGCCCGCGGCGTACGCCCGGCGCAGGCCCCGCGCGCTGTCCGGAGGCGAGCGCCAGCGCGTGGCGATCGCGCGGGCTCTCGCACCCGGCGCCGAGGTGCTGGTCTGCGACGAGCCCGTCTCGGCGCTCGACGTCTCGGTCCAGGCGCAGGTGCTCAACCTGCTGTCGGACCTGCGCCGCGACCTGGGGCTGACCCTGCTGTTCATCACCCACGACCTGGCCGTCGCGCGGCAGGTCGCCGACCGCGTGTACGTGATGCACCGCGGCCGGGTCGTCGAGACCGGGCCGGTCGGCGGCGTGCTTGGCGCCCCTGCCCACGAGTACACCCAACGGCTGCTGGCGTCCGTGCCGGCGGCGACCCGAGCGGAGTGAAGATCCTGATGACCGAACTACGCGTCGACGTGCTGCCCGTGACGGGGGACGTGGCCTCCGTCGCCGACGGACTCGACGCCGTGCCCGCCGACCTGATGCGCCGCTGGCGGCTCGCGGGCGGTGTGCAGGAGCGCACGCTCGTCACGGCCCGTACGGAGGACGGGGCGCTCGCCGGGGCCGCCTTCGAGGTGCACAGGCCGCTCACCGCCTACCGGAAGATCGTGGACGTGTGGGCGTCCGACGAGGCGGTCGCCGACACGCTCGTGCGCACCATCGAGGAGCGCGCCTGGCGGGAGGGCGCGGTGGCGGTCAAGCGGTGGTTCGCGGCGCGGGACGCCGCATGGGAACGCTCGCTGGGCCGGGGCTACCGGGAGGTGCCGGTGCCCACCTGGGCGGGCCCGGTCGTCGGCGCCCCGGAAACAGGCTCGGAGACGGGTTACGGGCAGGTGCGCTGGCGCGACCGGCCCCCCGCGCGGGCGCTGCCGTACATGCGCCAGACCACCGACTTCACCTGCGGGCCGGTGGCGCTGCAGATGGCCCTGGCCGGGCTGGGGCTGGGGGGCGAGCCCTCCCGCGAGGAGGAGCTGCGGCTGTGGCGGGAGGCGACCACGGTGGCCGGCTGCGACCCCCTGGGCCTCGCGCTCGCCGCCGCCGGCCGGGGCGTCCGGCCGGAGGTGCTGCTGTCCACCGAGGCGCCGACCCTGCTGGAGCTGTGCCGTACGGACGAGGAGCGCGAGTTGCGGCGCTTCATCCAGACGGGGTTCCGTGCCGAGCTGTCCCGCAGGGGCATCGACGTGGAGACCGTCGCCTTCGACCTCGACCGGCTCCGCGCGGTGGTCGAGGGCGGCGGGGTCGCGCTCGTGCTGATCGAGCAGCTCGGCATGCACGACGAGAGCTGCCCGCACTGGATCGCCGTCCACGGGGTGGACGGCGACGTCTTCCACGTCAACGACCCCTGGACGGACGCCCATCTGGGCGAGACCTACCTCGACGCGCTCGACCTGCCGCTGCCCGCCGCGACGCTGGACCGGCTCGCGTGGTATGGCCGGCCGAGCTACCGGAGCATGATCGCGCTCGGGTAGGGGATCAGTCGGAGGGCATCGAGACGAGCGTCAGCAGCCGGGCCGGCTCCGCGCCGGTCCGGTAGCCGTGCTCGGCCTCGGCCGAGAACCGCACGGCGTCCCCCGCCTCGAGACGGACCTCGTACGTGGCGACCTCCAGGGTCACCGACCCGGACAGGACGTAGGCGAACTCCTCCGACCCCCGCCCGTGCGGCGCGCTCTCGTGGGCGTGCTCGGGCGGCAGCGGCGTCTCGTACAGCTCGAAGCGCCGCCGGTCGAGGGAGCTGAGCAGGGTGCGCGCCGCGTCGTCGCCGGCGCGGCGCGTCACCTGCGGTTCGTACAGCGGCGTCCGGGTGAGGTCGGCGAAGGACAGGTCGAGCGCCTCGGCCAGCCCCGCCAGCACCTCGACCGTGGGGTTGGCCAGGCCGCGCTCGATCTGCGACAGCAACGCCTTGCTGAAGCCGGAGCGGTCCGCCAGGTCGCGGATGCTGAGCCCGCGCGTGTGCCGCGCGTGCCGCACGTTGCTCGCGATCGCCGCCCGCACCTGCTCCGAGAGCGCGCCCACCCCGCCCATCCCCCTTGTCGAAGTACGCCATTGTTCCACGAAGGGGGCGCTCCGGGCGTCAGACGCCTGGGTGCCGTCAGACGCCGGGGTGCAGCACGCGGCTCAGGAACTCGCGGGTCCGCTCGTGCTGCGGGTCGGCGATGACCTGCTGGGGCGGCCCGTCCTCGACGATCACGCCGCCGTCCATGAACACCACGCGGTCGGCCACCTCGCGGGCGAAGCCCATCTCGTGGGTGACGACCAGCATGGTCATGCCGTCCTCCGCGAGCTTCCGCATGACCGACAGCACGTCGCCGACCAGCTCGGGGTCGAGCGCCGAGGTCGGCTCGTCGAACAGCATCAGCGAGGGGTTCATGGCGAGCGCGCGGGCGATCGCCACACGCTGCTGCTGGCCGCCGGACAGCTGGGGCGGGTAGGCGTCGATCTTCTCGATGAGGCCGACCTTCTCCAGGTTCTCCCTGGCGACGCGGTCGCACTCGCCCTTGCTCCGCTTGAGCACCCGCTCCTGGGCGATCGTGACGTTGCGCCGCACGGTCAGGTGGGGGAACAGGTTGAACTGCTGGAACACCATGCCGATGTGCCGCCGGGCGGCGTCGATGTCGACGTCGGGGTCGGTCAGGTCGACACCGTCCACGACCACCGTGCCGGAGGTCGGCTGCTCCAGCAGGTTGACGCAGCGCAGCAGCGTGGACTTGCCCGAGCCGGACGGCCCGATCACGCAGACGACCTGGCCGCTCTCGACCGTGAAGTCGATGCCGCGCAGCACTTCGAGGGTGCCGAACGACTTGTGCAGGTTCTTGATCTCGACGGTGCTCATCGGCCCGCTCCCTGACGCGCTTCCAGCCGCCTCGCGACGTACCCGAGGGGAATCGTGATCAGCAGGTACGTCAGACCGGTCGCGAGGATCGGTGTGGGGTTGGCGTACGTGGAGGACTCGTCATTGCCGAACTTCGCCAGCTCCACCTGGGCGGCCGTGACGCCGAGGATCAGCACCAGCGAGGAGTCCTTCAGCAGCATGACGAGCTGGTTGGTGAGCGGCGGCAGCACGATCCGGATCGCCTGCGGGATGACGATCGAGACCATCGCCCGCATGTGCGGCATGCCGAGCGACCGCGCCGCCTCCATCTGCCCCTTCGGCACCGCCTGGATGCCCGCCCGGAAGTTCTCCGCCATGTACGCCGCCGAGACGACGCCGAGCCCCAGCGCGGCGCTGCCGTACACGCCGCCGGGCAGTTCGAAGCCGGGGAACGCCAGCGGGAGGCTGCCGATCATCAGGAAGATGAGCAGGATCGGCAGGCCACGGAAGATCTCGATGTAGATCACCGACAGCCACCGATAGGGCGCGACCGAGGACAGCCGCATCAGGGCCAGCACCAGACCCAGGACGAAGCCGAGGGCGAAGCCCGACAGCGTGTAGATCACGGTGTTGCGCAATGCCACCGTGAACAGCTCGGGCAGGCCCTTGCCGGCGACGTCGAGGTTGAGGAACGACTCGCCGATCGCCTTCCAGTCGGCCAGCGCGACCAGGACGACGAGGATCACCACCAGCACGGCGTACTGGATGACCCGGCTGATGCGCTGCCTCTTGCGCGGGCTGAGCCCCTTGCGGGGCTCAGCCGGGGAGGGCGCCTGCTGCTCGCTCACAACACTCATGATCCGGCGGCGGGCGACTCGGTTCCGGTCCCGGCACCCGAACCGCCGCCGGACGCGCCGCCGGGCTCGGTGCCGAACCACTTCTTGTAGATCTCGTTGTAGGTGCCGTCGGACTTGGCGGCGGCGAGGACCTCGTCGACGACCTTCTTGAGCGCCGTGTTGTCCTTCTTCATGCCGATGCCGTACTGCTCACCGGTGTCGAGGCTGGCGACCTGCTCGAACTTGGCGCCGATGTCGGCCTTCTTCAGCCAGGTCAGCACGACCGGGAGGTCCTGCACGATCACGTCCGCCTGGCCGGTCTGCAGGCCGAGCAGCTCCTTGGGCGAGTCGGCGAACTCGATCGGGTTGAGGCCCTGCTTCTTGACGTAGTCGAGGCCGGTCGTGGACGCCTGCGCGCCCAGCTTCAGGTTCTTGGCCTTGACGTCGTCCAGCGAGGTGACCCCGCTGCCCTTCTTGGCCATCAGCGCCTGGGTGGCGTCGAAGTAGGGCTCGGAGAAGAGCAGGTTCTGCTGCCGCTCCGGCGTGATCGTCATACCGGCGGCGGCCACGTCGCACTTGCGGGCGTTCAGGGCGGCGCCGCTCTTGATCGCCGCGAAGTCGATGTCCACGATGTCCTGGGTCACGCCCAGCTTCTTCGCGACCAGGTCGACGATGTCCACGTCGAACCCGACGACCTTGCCGCCCTGGTTGAACTGGAACGGCTCGTACGGGATGTTCGTGCAGGTCGTGATCTTTCCTGCGTTCACGAGGGCGATGCCGCCGGGGGCGGCCGAAGCCGTCGCCGTGCCCGAGCCGGCGGAGTCGCTCCCGCAGGCGGTGACGGTCAGCGCCGCCGCCAGCGCCACCGCCCCGATGCTCGCGGCTTTCCGATAGGTGGACCAGGGAGCCACACCGGCCTCCTTGCTGTGGTGCGAAAACGTCTGAGGCGCAGTTTAAGCGTCCCTTATGACGGTTTGGCCACCGCATGGAACGGAGGCAGTAACGCCTGTGACCTCTGGTGTCAGGGATGCATGCCCTCGGTGAGCATGTTGAACCGCTCCAACATCCGCGCGAGCAGCCGTACGTCCTCCTCCGGCCAGGCGGCCAGCAGCGTGCGCAGCTGACCCTCGCGCGCGACCCGCGCGTCGTCGAGCCGCCTGCTGCCCTCGGGAGTGAGGGCCAGCAGATGGGCCCGGCCGTCCTCGGGGTCGGGGCTGCGGCTGATCAGCCCCAGCTCCTCCAGCACCTTGAGCTGGCGGCTGATCGTCGCCCGGCCGACCCGCAGGTATGCGGCCAGGTCGCTGGACCGCATCGGAGAGCTCTGGTCGATGCGGACCAGCAGGCCGTACGCGCCGGGGTCCAGCTCGGGATGCACCTTGCGCCCCATCCCCGCGGAGAACGCCTTGGCGCGCCGGAGCAGGATGGCGAGCTGCCGCTCGACCGCGCAGTACGCCTCGCGTTCGCCGGCCGTGGGCGGTCGGGGAACGATCTCCGCCTCCGTCATGGCCTGCCTCCTCCTGACTGCGTGTGGCAGGGGGTCTACCCGCGCACCGCCTGAATGTCCAGCTCTACTTTCAGTGTCGCGCCGATAAGCGAGATCCCCGCCTGGACGACCTGGTTGTAGGTCATCGCGAAGTCCTCGCGGCGCAACTCCGTGACCGCGCGGAACGCCGCCCGCAGCCCGCCCCACAGGTCCGGGCCTGTGCCCAGGTAGGTCAGGTCGAGATCGACCGGGCGGCTGACGCCGCTCAGCGTCAGCACGCCGTGCACCGTCCACCGGTCCGGGCCCGCCGGCGACAGCCCGGTGCTCCGGTAGGTGATCACCGGGTGCACCGGGACGTCGAGGAAGTCCGCGGAACGCAGGTGATCATCGCGCATCCGGCTGCCCGTGTCGATGGACTCGGCGACGATCTCGGCGACCACGGACGACTCCTCCGGCGTGGCGCCCATCTCGATCCGGCCGGAGAACTCGGTGAACCGCCCCTGCACGCTGCTGAGGCCGAGGTGCCGGGCCGTGGCGGAGATCTTCGAGTGTTCCGGGTCGATCGTCCACACCCCGGGCGGCGGAAGCTCGGTGCCGCCCTGCCGGGCCAGCACCAGCGTGCCGGCCTCGGCGGCGCCCGAGGCGGTCGCGATCGCGGTGGACGCGGCGGGCGCGTACCCGATCGCGGTCGCGACCACCGTGTAGACCCCCGGCGGCAGCGGGGCGGTGACGACCTGCCCGTCGGCGTCCGCCTCCGCCCGCGCCACCTGGTGGCCGGTCGTGTCCGTCACCGTGACGACCGCGTGCTGCACGGCCCAGCCGTCCTTGCTCCTGACCAGGGCGTGCAGTCCCCTGGGGACCGTCTCGGAGACGCTCATCGCTCGTGCCCCAGCCACACGTCGTACGGCTCGTCGCCCTGGCCGCCCAGGTTCACGGTGCTCGCCACGGGCGCGTAGCCGCTGGCGACGATGGTGTACTGCCCGCCGGTCAGGTCGGTGAAGGCGTACTCGCCGTCCTCGCCGGTGGTCACCACGCCCACCACGTTGCCCGCGGCGTCGAGCAGCGTGACCCTGGCGTCGGCCAGCGGCACACCGTCCTTGACGCGGACCGTGCCCCGCACCCGCGCGCCGGGCAGCAGCACGACGTCATGCCGGGTCTGGCCGGTGCCCAGCACCTCGATCGGAACGGCGGCCGGACGGTACGCCGCGCCGCTGACCGTGAGCGTGTAGGTGCCGGCCACGATGCCGGAGAAGGAGAAGCCGCCCTCGGCGTCGGTCGAACTGCTGGCCACGACCTCGCCGCGCACGTCGGTCACGACGACCACCGCCTCGGCGACCGGCGTCCCGTCGACGCCGCGTACGGTGCCGACGAGCCGGCCCGAGGCCGCGAGCACCATGTCGAAGTCGACTGGCTGGTCGCCCACGACCAGCGTCGCGACCTGCGGGTCACGGTCGCCCGCCGACGCGATCAGCACGTACGTCCCGCCGCCCGGCGTCTGGAGCGCGTAGCCCCCGTCGTCCCGGGTGACCGTACGGCCGAGCTGGTGGCCGCGCACGTCGATCAGCGTGAGCGTGGCGCGGCCCACGGGCACGCCGTCCTGGCCCTTGACGAACCCGCGGATGTCCACGCCGCCCGGCTCGTGCGTCTCCATGGCGAGCGCGGCGTACGGCTGGGCCTGCGTGGCGGTGAGGACCTGCGCGTTCAGGGGCTGCGCGTCCAAGGGCCGTGCGTTCAGGGGCTGCGTGGCGGCATGGCCGTTCGGCGAGGCGAACTCGGCCTCGGCCGTGATCGGCCGCTGCCTGTCGCGCTGGGCGTGGCGTCCGGCCACGGCGCCGTTCCGCTGGCGGGCGATCTCGGGGTCGAGGGTGTCGTCGGCCTCCGGCGCGTCGGCGCTGACCGTGATCGCACTGGTCCGCAGCGGGACCTCCTTGATGAACAGCACGGCGATCAGTGCGAGGAGGGTGAGCGGCGCCGCGTAGAGGAACAGGTCACCGATGCCGTGGCCGTACGCGCTCTCCACCGCCGTGCGGATCGGGGCGGGCAGCGCCGAGAGCTTCGGGATCGCGCCGCTCTCCTGGCCGGTGCCGTGGACGCCCAGCGCGGCCAGGGCGTCCTCCAGGTAGCGCTTGACGCGGTCGCCCATCAGGGCGCCGAGGGCCGAGACGCCGATCGCGCCGCCGAGGGAGCGGAAGAACGCGACCACGGAACTGCCCGCGCCGAGGTCCTCCGCCCGCACCTGGTTCTGCACCGCGAGAACGAGGTTCTGCTGGCTCATGCCGATGCCGACGCCGACGCAGAACATGAATATCGCGACGAGCCAGTAGTCGGTGTCGTACCGCAGCGTTCCCATCAGGGCGAACCCGGCGGTGAGGAAGAAGGTTCCGGAGACCAGGAAGACCTTCCAGTGGCCGGTGCGGGTGATGATCTGCCCGGAGACCGTGGAGGAGATCGCCAGGCCGAGGATCATCGGCAGCGTCATCAGGCCGGCCACCGTCGGCGTCTCGCCCCGGGCGAGCTGGAAGTACTGGCTGAGGAAGGTCGTGCCGCCGAACATCGCGACGCCGACCAGCACGCTGGCGACCACGCTGAGGCTGACCGTCCGGATCCTGAACAGGCGCAGCGGGACGATGGGCTCGCTCACCTTGGACTCGACCACGAGGAAGAGCACCGCGAGCACGACCGCGCCGCCGACCATCGCGCCGGTCTGCCACGACAGCCAGTCGTACTTGTTGCCGGCGAAGGAGACCCAGATCAGCAGCAGCGAGACCGCGGCGGCGATGAGGACCGCGCCGCCCCAGTCGATGCGCACGTCGCGCTTGAGCACCGGCAGGTGGAGGGTCTTCTGCAGCACGATCAGCGAGAGAATCGCGAACGGCACGCCGACGTAGAAGCACCAGCGCCAGCCCAGCCACGAGGTGTCGACGATCAGCCCGCCGATGAGCGGGCCGCCGATCGTGGCGACGGCGAACACCGCGCCCAGGTAGCCGGAGTAGCGGCCGCGTTCCCGCGGCGAGATCATCGCCGCCATGATGACCTGCGCGAGGGCGGTGAGGCCGCCGACGCCGAGGCCCTGGACGACCCGTGCCGTGATCAACATCGACGAGTTCTGCGACAGGCCGGCGATGGCGGAACCGACGACGTACACGATCAGCCCGAGCTGGATCAGCAGCTTCTTGCTGAACAGGTCGGACAGCTTGCCCCAGATCGGCGTCGAGACCGTCGCCGCGAGCAGGGTCGCGGTGATCACCCAGGTGTAGGTCGTCTCGTCCGCGTGCAGTTCCGCCGTGATCGTGGGGAGCGCGTTCGACACGACGGTCGACGACAGGATCGCGACGAACATCCCCAGCATCAGGCCCGAGAGCGCCTCCAGGATCTCCCGGTGCGTCATCGCGGGGGCCGCCGTGCCTGGCGGCGTCTCCCGCGTCATCGCATTCGCCATCGAAGTCCTTCCCCGTGTGATCAAACTTAGTTACCCTAAGCAATCATATGCTGATCGTTGCTCGGGGCAACCATGTGGTCATGGTCCGGGGGCCTCCGGAAACGACGAAGGCCCTGAACCCGCAGGTCAGGGCCTTTCCGTCGGTGTCGCGCTGTGACGCGTATCACCGATAGTTGACGAACTGAAGGGCGATGTCGAGGTCCTTGCCCTTGAGCAGGGAGATCACCTCCTGGAGGTCGTCCTTCTTCTTGGAGCTGACCCGGAGCTCCTCGCCCTGGATCTGCGCCTTCACGCCCTTCGGGCCCTCGTCCCGGATGAGCTTGGAGATCTTCTTGGCGTTCTCCTGGTCGATGCCCTCCTTGAGGGACACCATCAGGCGGTACTCCTTGCCGGACAGCTTCGGCTCGCCCGCGTCCAGGATCTTGAGGGACAGGTTGCGCTTGACGATCTTGTCCTTGAAGACGTCGAGAACCGCGTTGGCCCGCTCCTCGCTGTTCGCCTTGATCTCGATGTCCTTCTGCCCCGACCAGGAGATGCTCGCGCCCGTACCCTTGAAGTCGAAGCGGTGCCCGACCTCCTTGACCGTCTGGTTCAGGGCGTTGTCGACCTCCTGCCGGTCGATCTTGCTCACCACGTCGAAACTGCTGTCGGCCATCGGTGTCCGTGTCCTCTCTCCGTTGCCCTTCGAGATTAGTGGGCCCCGATGTGATCAGAGGTCTTTCCTCATGACGACGCGGGGCGCCACCTCTATGCCGAGGGCCCGCTCGTGCTCGACCAGTGCGGTGAGCTCCGGCCCCCACTCGTGAGGGTGTACGACCCGGAACCCGCGCCGGGCATACCAGGGGGCGTTCCACGGCACGTCCCGGAACGTCGTCAGCGTCACCGCGGCAGTACCGGCCTCCGCGGCCGCCGTGCAGACGGCGTCGAGGAGCCGGGTCCCGATCCCCTGGTTGCCGTGATCGGGGTGTACGGCGATCTGGTCGAGGTGGGTCAGGCCGTCGACCACCCCGAGCAGGGCGAACCCCACCGGCGGCCGGCCGGCCACGATGACACGCCTGGGATCGTCGCACTCTTCGATGACCGTGGTGCCCGGCGGGAAGACGATGCCGAGCGGCACGAACATCCCGTCCGCCGCTCTCTCGATCTCCGCAAGGGCCGCGAGATCCGCCGGCTCGGCCTGTCTGATCACCGTCCCACTATGGCCGGTGTGCCGCCGCGCCCGCTCCCGGATTTCCAGGGCCCTGAGGCAGGCGAGGCGGCCGAGCCGGAACCCATGTCACGTGCACCCGGGAAGTCCGCTATTCTTCTACCTGTCGCCGCAGCGAGCGGAAGACAAGGCAGGTTGCCCGAGTGGCCAAAGGGAGCGGTCTGTAAAACCGTCGGCTCAGCCTACCCAGGTTCGAACCCTGGACCTGCCACCAGCAGAAACCCCAGCTCAGAGGCCCTCCGGGGCCTCTTCTGGTTTCCGGCTCCATGCAGCTGTCTGGTGTCGCTCCGCATGCTGAGTCTTGCCGGATTACGTTAGCCAACCGTGACAGCGCAGGCTGGGTGCTCGGCTTCGGCAAAACGGCGAGCAATACAGCCCGGGGCGGGTCGGGCCGATCATCGGTTCAGTGAGCGGCTGGGCGCAGACCCGGCAGCACCCTTTTGGGATCCGGAGTGCCAAGTCGGCCAACAGTGCTTCGACGCCGGGCAGTTCATCAGGCAATGGATCATTGTCCGCGGAGCATCCCGGACAGCTGAGGAGTTTTTGGAAAGCAGCTCGCAACTCGGTGAGGTCACGTCGGCGAGCGCCGAGAAGCGCAAGGTAATCCTCGATCGTCCAAGAGATGAGGGCACCGGCGCGGGTCAGGTACACGCCGACGCAGTCGATGCGGTAGTGGTCACTGAAGTCCATCAACGCATAGCCCAGAAGCTGCAGGATCGTTGGCAGGGGAAACGGTCGACTCTGCGGGTGCTCTTGAACTCCAGCAACAGTCCATCAACGATGAGGTCGGCCGATGGACACGGCCAACCGCGGACGGGATCGAACTGTTCAACATCGCATCAGTCCCGGTCACTCGGCACCGGTACCGCGGCAGCAAGATCGCCAACCCCTGGGCACCCAACCACGCCTGACGGCAGGGACCGTGGAGAGCCCGCTGCCGGGAGACCGGCACGGCGGGTTCGGCGAGCGGTCTGGGAAACGGACTGGGAGCAATCCCAACTCCGCGCCCCAGGCGGGCTCAACCACAGCGCGGCCACCGCCTTGAGAGGCCAGGGCGTGCACAGTCCCGAACAGTGCACGCCTTGACAATTCAAAGGTCGACCTCAGCGTCTTCAGCCGTCAGCGCAGGAACCCGAGCAACAGCGTGGTGAGCTCTCGCGGCCGTTCTTCGGTGAGCCAGTGGCCGGTGTCGGCCATCACCTGGGTCTCAACGTTCGAGGCGTAGCCCTTCCACTGAGTACCGACGGCACTGCTCAGCGCTTCTTCGCCGCCGACGGCCAAGACGGGCATCTTCAGTAGCCCCGCTTCACGGAACTTCTGGTTCTGGGCGATGTCGGTGTGAAGCGCCTGGTACATGTCCATCCACGCTTTGAACCGGCCGGGCTCACGGAGGTAACGGGCGTAGAACTCGTAGTCGCGAGTATCAAAGGCGCTGTCCACGGCCAGGTACTGCTCGATGAACCCCTTGACCAGGTCACGCTCGTGACCACGGACCAGATCCTGGGCGAAGTCCTTCTGGAAGAAGCCAAGGTGCCACGTCGACAGCTCACCCTCCGCTGGGAAAGCTGGGAACGTGTAGAGGGACTGGTCGGGGATGGGCCCCTCCATCACCACCATCCGGCTGACCTCGGAGGGCCACATCGCGGCGTAGGGGTAGGCGATCCAAGCGCCGATGTCGTGGGCCACGATCTGGATGCCCTTGTTGAGCTTGAGCTGGGCGAGCAGCTTATGCACGTCGTCAGCCAGCTGCGCCGTGTCGTAGCCGGTCTCCGGAACGGAGGAGTCACCGGTTCCACGAAGGTCGACCGCGATCACAGTGTGGTTCTTCGCGAGTGCCTTGAGCTGCGGCTCCCACTCGGCGGACGTCTGCGGGAAGCCGTGCAGGAGAACGACGGGCGAGCCGCTGCCCCCACGGAGGTAGTGCATCTGGAAACCGTTCACCCGCGCGTAGTTCGACCGGTAGCCGTGCGGCAGCCGGCCGACGGACTCCTCGGTCGCGGTGGCCGCGCTCTGCGCGACGGCCGACTCCGGCCTCGTGGACACGGCGGCATCGGCCGAGACCAGGCCGGTCCCCACGACAGCGGTGGCCGCGGTGATGACGGTAACGACGGCCCTGGTCAGGACGGTCACTTTCGTTCGCATGATTCTCCAAGAAGGCGTGATCGGCCTCGGGCCGGTCGTTGTGGATCCAGTTGAAGGTTCGGAGCGACGCCCGGGCTCTCGCTGGACGAGAAGCTGCTCGGCGCGGGTTGGAAACGGGTCCGAGTTCGAGGTCGCTAGCGGTCGATGGCAGCCATGTTGGCTTCGTCGTAGCGGTCGCCGGCAGCCGACGGCAGGTTGTTCAGGCGGGCGATCTGGGCGTCGGTGAGTTCGATGCGGTCGGCGGCGGTGTTCTCCTCCAACCGGTCGATGCGCGTGGTGCCGGGGATGGGGGCGATGTCGTCGCCTTGGGCGAGCAGCCAGGCGAGGGCGACTTGTGCGGGGGTGGCCTCGGCCTCGGCGGCGACGGCGTGGACCTCGTCGACGATGCGCAGATTGATTTCGAGGTTGCGGCCGGTGAAACGGGGGTTGGTGCGGCGCCAGTCGTCGGGGTCCATGCCGTCGAGCGTGCGGATGCTGCCGGTGAGGAATCCGTGGCCGAGCGGCGAGTAGGGGACGAGGCCCACACCGAGTTTCCGCAGGACTGGCAGGACCTCCGCCTCGGGGTCGCGGGTCCACAACGAGTACTCGGATTGCACGGCGGCGATCGGGTGTACGGCATGCGCGCGCCGGATCGTCGTAGGGCCGGCCTCGGACAGGCCGATGTGGCGGACCTTACCCTCGGCGACCAGGTCCGCCAAGGCTCCGATGGTGTCCTCGATCGGGGTGTCCTGGTCGACGCGGTGCTGGTAGTAGAGGTCGATGTGGTCGGTGCCCAGCCTCCGCAGCGACCCCTCGACGGCGATCCGGATGTTGGCCGGGGTGCTGTCCGGGCCGGGGCGGCCGGTGTGGGAGACGAGGCCGAACTTGGTGGCCAGCACGACCTCGTCCCTGCGTCCCTTGATGGCGCGGCCGACCAGCTCTTCGTTGGTGAAGGGGCCGTAGACCTCGGCGGTGTCGATGTGGGTGACGCCGAGATCCAGGGCGCGCTGGATCGTGCGGATCGACTGGTCGTCGAGCCGGCCGGCTCCGGTGTAGAAGGCTGACATTCCCATCGTGCCGAGACCGATGCGGGAGATCTCCAGCCCACCAAGCGAGGTGGTTTTCATCGCGATGTCCTCTTTCTGGGGTGAGGCCGACTGCTTTAAGTTCCGATCGGTCCAGAACGCTAGCACATCAGGACCGATCGGTACTAAAGTCGGGTGTGAGAGAAGCAGTCGGCCGCGCCCATGGGCGCGGCCGGCATCAGCCCCGGCGACAGGAGGGTGCGGCCATGAGTGGTTCGCGGAGTACGGCGTTCGGACGCCCCCGGGAGTTCGACATCGACGAGGCGCTGGAGCGCGCCATGCAGGTGTTCTGGGCTCGGGGATACGACGGCACGAGCCTGACGGACCTGACCGGCGCCATGGGAATCACCAAGTCGAGCATGTACGCCGCCTTCGGCAACAAGGAGCAACTCTTCCGCAAGGCCGTGGAGCGCTACGCCGAGGGGCCGGCCTCCTATTCGACGCGCGCCTTGCACGAGCCCACGGCTCGGAGGGTGGCTGAGGCGTTCCTTCGCGGAGCCGTCCGGACCACGACCTCGCCCGGCGCCCCGGCCGGGTGCCTGTCCGTTCAGGGAGCGCTGGCGTTGAGCGAGCAGGGCCGGCCGGCGCACGACATGCTCGTCGACTGGCGCAACGATGCGGGCGTACGCCTGGAGGAACGCTTCCGTCGCGCCGTCGACGAGGGCGATCTCGGGCCGGACGCTGATCCGAGGCGTCTCGCCCGCTACGTCATGACGATGGGCTTCGGCATCGCCGTTCAGGCCGCCAACGGCCTTCGGGCCGACGAACTCGATGAGATCGTCGACACGGCGCTGCTCGCCTGGCCGAGCTAGCACCTCTGTACATCATCTGGCGACGGCCTCGTAGTCCCGTTCACGCCGGGCCGAATTCTGTACCGAATGGGCCATAAATGGCACGCAACACGAAAGGAAGGCGATGGGAGAACGCGGACGACGGCCTATCGGTGTCGGGATCGTGGGTCTGAGCGCGTCGGGAGGGTGGGCGGCCGGAGCGCACCTACCCGCACTGTCGGCCGTCGACGGCATGGAACTGACGGCTCTGGCGACGAGTTCCCGTACGTCGGCGGACGCCGCCGGCGCGGCATTCGGGGTGCCCGGCTACGCGTCGGTCAAGCAGCTCGCCGAGGACGATAACGTCGACCTGGTGGTCGTCGCGGTCAAGGTGCCCCGGCATCGCGAACTGATCTTGCCCGCGCTGGAGGCGGGAGTTCCGGTGCTCAGCGAGTGGCCCTTCGCCGTTGATCTGGCCGAGGCCGAGGAGATGCAACGAGCCGTCCGCGGGACGCGTACCTTCATCGGGCTCCAAGGGCGTTCCTCTCCCACCGCCCGCTGGCTGGCCGACCTCGTCGCCAGCGGATACGTGGGCCAGCTGCTGTCCGCGACAGTGCTGGCTTCGTCGGTCGAGTGGGGCACCCCCGTCTCCGAACGCATGCGGTACACGCTCGACCGCGCCCTCGGAGCCACGATGCTCACCATCGCTTTCGGGCACGCCATCGATCTGGTGTCGATGATCGTCGGCGAGCTGCAGGACGTGGTCGCCTCGACAGCGGTCAGGCGGCCGCTCGTTCCTCTCGGCCGCACCGGCCGGATGGTCCCGATGACCGCCGAGGATCAGATCGCCGTCTCGGGCACGTTGCCCGACGGAGCCGTTCTCTCCGTTCACCACCGTGGCGGAACGCTGTCGGGACCTGGATTCTCGCTGCTCGTCGATGGCACCGAGGGAACTCTCGAGGTTGCCGCCGCCGGGTATCCGCATCTCGGGCCGGTCACGGTACGCGGCTCACACGGTCGTGCTCGGCCGTCGGAGCTGACCCTGCCCGACGGTTACGACGACTACCCCCATCTGGCCGGAACACCGATTCACAGCTTGGCGCACGCGTACGCGGCGATCCGCGACGATCTCACCCACGGCACCGCGACCGCCCCGGACTTCGCCCATGCCGTTGAACGTCACCGGCTCCTGGACGCTATCGGCCGGTCGGCCACCGAAGGACGACGAATTTCGCTCGCCGGGCTCCGACAAGGAAACCCATGAACAACACAGTCGCACCGAACCCGATCCCGATACGCCTGGGGGTGATGTCGACTCGGGGGATGAAACGCGTGGTGGCGAACTCTTCGATGGTCATGCGTGCCTTCGCCGCCGGCGGCGTGCTGAGGAAGAAGTTGTCGCGGGAGCGATGGTAAGTCTTGGCGATCTGGAGAGCGGCAGGACCGCGTGGAGCAGGGTTGGCGCTGGTATGAGCATGCGCTAAAGGATCTGACATTGATCGTCTCGCTTCAGGGGTTGTTGCCCTGGAAGAAGATAGCGACCAGTTGCGCCCTGTCGCGGGCGTCGAGCTTGATCGACGCCCGACCCAGGTTCGAACCCTGGACCTGCCACCAGCAGGAAAGTAGCTCCTGATCAGCAGAGATGCCGGTCGGGGGCTTCTTCATTTTTTGATCCCTGGGTACCCCTGATTCCCCCTGTCTGACCCTGACTCAGGGCACGTTCGGGGCAGGCGATCGGGGGTGCTCCTGCGCGGCCGCGCACGCCTCGTCTCCCTGATCGTCCCGTGTGCCTCGCGGCGGCGCCCGCGCCGTCGCCTTGATCCCTATGGGCACACTTCGGCAGCACAATCAGTGGTCACAGGCCTGCGAGAGTGCTGCGGCGTTCGAGGAGGACGACGTCGCGCCAGCGGTCGTGGTGGCGGCCGATGTGGTGGCGGGTGCCGACGACGCGGAAGCCGGCCTTCTCGTGCAGGCGCAGGCTGGCGGTGTTCTCGGGGAAGATGCCCGACTGGATGGTCCAGATGCCCTCGGTCTCGGTGGACTGGATGAGGGCGTTCAGGAGCCCAAGCCCGACTCCGCGGCCGCCGTGGCCGGGGTGGACGTAGACGGAGTGCTCGACCACTCCGGCGTAGACGCAGCGGGAGGAGACGGCGCTGACCGCGATCCAGCCGATGACCTGTCCGCTGACGGCGTCGACGGCGACGTGCCGGTGGAGCGGCAGCTTCGCGGCGTCGAACGCCTGCCAGGCCGGTGCCGTGGTCTCGAAGCTGGCGTTTCCGCCGTCGAGGCCGGCCTGGTAGATGGCGAGGACCTGCGCCGCGTCGGACTCCCGCATGGGGCGGATCAGGATCCCGGGCGGGGCGTCAGGCTTGGCCGCCTGCACGATCGCCGAGTGCAGGCCACCGGTCGCGGCGTGGGTGCGGGTGATCGTGTACGTGGTGAACCCGGCCGCTGCGAGCAGGGCGCGGTACTCGGCTTCGGTAAGGGTGCCGACCGAGCAGCCGACGAGATGTTCGGCTTCGGCGCGCTGGGCGGGGTCGAGTCCGTCGTCGGCGATGACGTCGGAGACGCCGAGCCTGCCGCCGGGCTCGAGCACGCGAAATGCCTCGGCGAGCACGCGGGGTTTGTCGGCGGACAGGTTGATCACGCAGTTGGAGATGACGACGTCCACGGCGGCGTCGGGGAGCGGGATGTCCTCGATGTGGCCGTGCAGGAACTCGACGTTGGTCGCTCCGGCCTCGGTGGCGTTGGCCCTGGCCAGTTCGATCATCTCGGGTGTGGCGTCCAGGCCGTACGCCTTGCCGGTCGGGCCGACTCCGCGGGCCGAGAGCAGGACGTCGATGCCTCCGCCCGATCCCAGGTCGAGGACGGTTTCACCGGGCTGGAGGCCGGCCACGGCGACCGGGTTACCGCAGCCCAGGCTGGTCCGCAGAGCTCCGTCGGGCAGGCCGGTGGTGTCGTCGTAACCGGCCGCGCCGAAGCAGCCGTCGGTGAACTCCTGCGGCCCGCAGTCGATGACCTGCTTGCCTGCCTGGGCGGCTTTGGCCAGTTCGCCGTAGCGGGTGACGACCCCGGCTCTGACTGCTTCCACGTTCTCGGACATGTCTTCTCCGTTCAGCAGGGCGGCGCAGGGTCGGGAACGGGGCGGCCCATGACGACGTCGGCGGCGGTGGGAAAGCACTTCACGCAGGCGTCGTTGATCCGGTACAGGCTGGCCGTCCCGCGATGCTCGACCAGGACGAACCCCACCTCGGCCAGCACCTTCAAGTGCGCGGAGACGGTCGATTGCCCCACCTCGACGGCCTCCACGATCTCTTTGACCGCCATCGGCGTCTGGGCGCGGGCGAGCAGGGTCACGATCTGGATGCGTGTGGCGTCGGCCAGGGCTTTGAACCAACTGGCGTACTCGGCGGCGGTGGCCCGGTCCAGCGGCTTCGTTCCCTCATTCATCGTTCATCGACGATAAACGATTAAGTGCCTGTCGCGGAAGACGGGAAACCGGCCCGCGGATGCCGGACCGGTCCGAGATGACGTCGTTCTAGTGGGCGGGGACGAGTTCGGCGAGCAGGCCGCGTACGCGGCGGTCGATCTCGTCGCGGATCGGGCGGACCTGATCGACGGGCTTGCCTGCGGGATCGTCGAGCTGCCAGTCGAGGTAGCGCTTGCCCGGGAAGATCGGGCAGGCGTCCCCGCAGCCCATGGTGATGACGACGTCGGCGGCCTGGACGGCCTCGGCCGTCAACGGCTTGGGGAACTCCTTGGACAGGTCGAGACCGAGCTCGTCCATGACCGCGATCACGGCGGGGGTGATGGTGTCGGCGGGAGCCGATCCGGCGGAGCGGACCCGCACCCGGCCGGCGGCGTGGTGGTCGAGCAGTGCGGCGGCCATCTGGGAGCGTCCGGCGTTGTGCACGCAGACGAACAGCACCTGGGGGATGTCGGACACATGGGCTCCTTGACGGACTCAGCGGCAGGGGTCAGGGCGAGTACGGCACGACGACGTCATGGTCCCCGTCGTCCTGGCCTGCCCCGGCGACGCCTCAGGGGACCTGGGCGGGCAGGTAGGCGACCACCTCGCGGGCGGTGAGCCCGCTCCGGTCGCGGCGTCCGAGCAGCCAGTCGACCAGGGAGACGACCGGGTTGAGGTGCGCGCCGGAAATCGGCCCGACCAGGGTGATGATGACCGGCAGAGCAGCCGCGGTGGCCGCACTGTTGGCGGCAGTCGTATCCCGACGTCCTGCGACAGGCGCACGGCCATGACGCCCGACCTGATCACCACGGCGACGAGCAGGCCGGTGCCCGGGAACTCGGCGAACGCCCGCCGTTCGATGCCCGTGGTCATGCCGTACGGGCGAGGACGGGCGACGCCGGACCGATCAGGGCCGACATGCGGGCCAGAACTTCGGGCTTGATCCAGTAGTACACCCACGTGCCCCGGCGCTCGGAGTCGATCAGCCCGGCCTGCTTGAGCACCTTGAGGTGATGGCTGATCGTCGGCGGGGTCAGGTCGAAAGCGGCCGTCAGGTCGCATACGCAGGTCTCGCCGCCCTCGTGGCAGGCGATCAGCGACAGCAGGCGCAGCCGTACGGGATCGGCGATCGCCTTGAACAACGGGGCCAGCTCGGCGGCCTCGCTCTCCGACAACGGCTCGCACGCCAGCGGCGCACAGCACGCCGCACCGGACACGTCCACGCCCGCATCGATGATCGGCAGCTCTTGCTTCGACATGGTTCTAATTTGACAGATATCTATGTACGGGTGCAAGCTGAGCCCAGGGTACTAATTAGATACTCATCTAATCAGGAGCTTGCGATGGCGCCTCGACTTCTCGCTCTGCTTCGCAGGACCACCGGCCGGGCCCATCCGGTGCGTGGCCTCGTGACTTTCGACGAGGCCACGGGTGAGGTCTGCGATGCCGCCTGCCGCAGCAACGCTCGTCTTGAGCAGGCCCGTACTTCTGCTCTCGCGGCCGGCTTCGGCCGCCTTTGACCCAGCCCACCCGCCAGACCCCGTCTCACATCAGGAGGAACCCATGTCCCGTGTCCAGCTCGCCCTCCGAGTCGCCGACCTCGAAGGCTCCATCGCCTTCTACTCCAAGCTGTTCGGCGTTGAGCCCGCCAAGCGGCGGCCCGGCTACGCCAACTTCGCGATCGCCGAGCCCCCGCTGAAGCTGGTTCTCCTTGAGGGTGAGGAGGGCGAGCCGACGCGGATGGACCACCTCGGCGTGGAGGTCGAGGACACCGCGCAGGTCACCGCCGCGACCGAGCGCCTGAAGGAGGCCGGCCTGGCGACCTTCGAGGAGAACGACACCACCTGCTGTTACGCCCTTCAGGACAAGGTGTGGGTCCACGGTCCCGGGAACGAGCCCTGGGAGGTCTACGTGGTCAAGGCCGACGCCGGCACCCTCACCAAGGAGGCCGACTCCGCGTGCTGCACCACCGACGACGCCGAAAGGAGACGGTGAGCGCGGGTAGGTCCTGCTGCTAGGCAAGACGGAAGACGCCGGGCGATCGTCACCAGGGTGATCGCCGGGCGTTCCGCGTAAACGCCCGGCGCCGGTGGCACTTCGACCCGGCGGTGAAGGCGGCAGGTCTGAAGGACGTAATGCCTCATGATCTCCGGGCTGCGCATGCAAACCGAGTGCCTGCAACGACCTTCCCCCAGCCGAATGCGAAGCCCACGCCGGCTGACCCGGTCACCCTCAGGCCCGGCGCGGTTCATTCTGTACGGCTTGGTGGGTTGCGGCTAGGTTCCGAGCCATGTGGTCGGCGTACAGGCTCGCGCGTCTCGTCGCGATCGTCGTCAGTGTCGGGTTCTCCTATGGGGGGTTCATCGGCATCTTCCGCTCCGACGACCCCGCCGGCGGCAAGGCGCTGGGATGCGGGCTCCTGGTCGGCCTGCTCCTGATGCACCTCTACAACTGCGTACGGATGGTCGACGGGCGGCGTCCGAAGGCGTGGCAGTGGACGCTCGCCCTGCAGGCTGTACTGACCGGTGCCGGACTGCTGATGTTCCCGAGCACGTGGTATGGCAACACCGGCTTCCTCGCCGCCGCCATCCTCCTGCTGATCCGTCCGGCGGGGCCGGCCTGGGCCGGATTCGCTGTCATCGTCCTCGCGCAATATCTCTCGGGACTCGAGGTACGCCCCACGGTCTGGGACGCGGCCTACCTGGCCATCGGCCACACGGCCTTCGTGGGCATCGCGCTCTACGGCGTCGCCCGCTTCGCCGACCTCGTCGGGGACCTGGAGAAGACCAGAACGGCTCTGGCCGACGCCGAGGTCACCCGGGAGCGGCTGGCGTTCGCCCAATTGCTCAACGAGCGGGTCGGGACGAGCCTTGAGGAGGTGGTGCGCCACGGTGAGGCGGTCAGGCGGGCGGCCGAGGTGCCCGCCGCCCGCGAACGCTTGGCCGAGAGCCTGGCGACCGCCAGGTCCGCGCTGGCCGGCACCCGGTCGGTCGCGCACGCCCATCGTGACGGCGCCCCCGCGGGACGGCGGGTCGCCGACGACCTGACGGCGAGCGTCGTCATGGGGCTCGGCGTGGCCGCGGTGCTGCTGATGCTGCTCACCAACCCGATCAAGTCCGTACTCAAGGCGGACGAGACCAGCGGCGAGACCGTGCTGTACCTCGGACTCGTGGCCGTCTTCACGGCGTTGTTCCTGTGGTGCTGCTCGGTCGGCGGCGACGACGGGCGGCCGCGTTTCTGGCGGACCGCGCTCGCCGCCGCGTTCGTCGTCGCGCTGGCTCCCGAGCTGGTCTTCGAGCGGTCGTTCTGGTATCTCAGCATCTTCCTGCCCGCGCTCACGCTCGTCCTGCTGCGCGGATGGCTGCGCTGGGCGGTGACGATCCCGCTGATCGCCCAGGACTGGCTCACCCTCGCGCTCTGGGATGTCACGCTCCAGGGTCCGACCTTCGTCGACCAGACCTACCAGATCGTCTGGGTCGGCGAGCGCGTCCTCGTCGTCTACGGTTTCGTCCGCATGGGTCGCCTCACGCGCGAACTACAGCACGCTCGCGCCGAGCTGGCACGTACCGAAATCGCTCGTGAACGCCTGCGGTTCGCCCGGGACCTGCACGACCTGCTCGGGTTCAGCCTCTCAGTGATCGTTCTCAAGAGTGAGCTCGCCTTCCGCCTGCTCGACAAGGATCGGGCGCGCGCGGAACGAGAGCTGGACGACGGCCTGGACGCCGCCCGCCAGGCGCTCGCGGACATCGACGCCGTAGCGGCGGGCTATCGCAGCATCTGCCTGCCGGACGAGGTCGAGTCGGCCAGAGCCGTACTCAGGACGGCGGGGCTCGAGGTGAACGGAACCGTCGACACCCCGCCGCTCACCGCCGAGCAGAGCAACGTGCTCGCGACCGTACTGCGCGAGGGCGTCACCAACGTCCTGCGGCACAGCGACGGGCGGTGCTGCACGATCGAGGCCGGGGTTACCGGCGGCACGGTGCGCTTACGCCTGCGGAACGACGGCGTCCGGGCGAACGACGTCCCGCCCGGAGCGGGTCTGGACAACCTCAGGCACCGGCTGCAAGCCGTGGGCGGGACCTTGACGAGCGAGGCCGTGGACGGGTCCTACGAGCTGACCGCCGAGATCCCGCTCACTCCGCTCGACCCGGCTCATATCCAGCCCTCGTCGGTCGCGATACGGATCGCGTCGACGCGGTTGCGCGCGCCGAGGCGCACGATCGCCGACGACAGATAGTTCCGTACGGTGCCGCGGCTCAGCGACAGCATCCCGGCGATCTCGTCGGCCTCCGCCCCGGTCGCGGCCGCTTTGAGCACCTCGGCCTCGCGCTCTGTGAGCGGGCTCTCGCTTCGCTGGAGCGCGATGAGCGCGAGCTGCGGATCAACGACCTGCTCACCGGCGCTCACCCGGCGGATCGCGTCGATGACCTCATCGGTGGGCGCGTGTTTGAGCAGGAAACCGGAGACGCCGGAGTTCAGGGCGCGGCGTAAGTAGCCGGGACGGGCGAGCCCGGACAGCACCATGACCCTGCACGAGGGAAGCTGCCGCCGGAGCTGGTCCGCGCCGGTGAGACCGTCGAGCCCAGGCAGGTCGATGTCGAGCAGGGCCACGTCGGGGCGGTGCGCGAGCGCCGCGGCGATGATCCGGTCACCCCGCTCTACCTGGGCGACGACCTCCAGGTCGTCCTCGAGATCGAGGACCGCGGACAGCGTCTCCCTGAGGATCCGGACATCCTCCGCGATCATGATCCTGATCACTGTGAATCCTTCACACGGCACTCGTGAACGTGGCACTACCGGCCGATTCGACGGCTCGGGAAGCTCTCATTACACACCAAATCCCAACCGTCGCAAGGAGCATCATGAGCAAGATCGTCTCGGTCGTCTACATCTCCATGGACGGCGTTGTGGAAGAGCCGGCCTGGACCGCCCCGTACTGGAGCGACGACCACGGCAAGTTCCAGGCCGGCCAGCTCTCCCAGAGCCGCGCCCTGCTGCTCGGCCGCGTCACCTACGACGGCATGTCCCAGGCCTGGCCCGCGATGGAGAAGGCCGGTGAGGACGTGGGCGTCATGAACAGCATCCCGAAGTACGTGGCCTCGACCACGCTGAAGGAGCCGACGTGGAACGCCACCGTCATCGACGGCGACGTCGCCGAGGCCGTCACCAAGCTCAAGGCCGAGGACGGCAAGGACATCCTCATCTATGGCAGCGGCGACCTGGTCAACTACCTCATCGAGCACGACCTGCTCGACGAGCTCAAGCTCTTCCTCCACCCGGTCGTCGTCGGCAGGGGCAAGCGCCTTTTCGCCGAAGGGCTCGACGCCAAGGCGTGGCGCCTGGCGGGGACCCACACCTTCGACTCCGGCGCAATCGTCCTCGACTACCGCCCGGCCGGGCCCGCCGCCTGAAGCTGAATGAGAGATGACGATGAAGAAGTCGATTCCCGCAACGTTACTGACCGTGATCGCTCTCGTGCTGAGTGTCGGTAAGCCCGCCGTATCCGCCACCGGCGCCGGCCATTACGCGAACGTCAACGGATTACGCATGTACTACGAGGTACACGGCCGCAGCCACGGCGAACCACCGCTCGTCCTGCTCCACGGCGGTATGTCGTCGATCCGCGTCTCCTTCGGACGCCTGCTGCCCGCTCTTGCCAAGAATCGCCAGATCATCGCCATCGAGCAGCAGGCACACGGGCATACCGCCGACATCGACCGCCCGCTGCGCTACGAGTACATGGCCGACGACACCGTCGAACTGCTCCGCCGGCTCGGCGTCAGGCAGGCGGACTTCTTCGGCTACAGCATGGGCGGTGGCATCGCCTTGAACGTCGCCATCCGCTATCCGGCCCAGGTGCGCAAGCTGGTGGTCGCCTCCACCGTCTTCGACGCCTCCGGCCTGCCGCCCGGGTATCTCGACCAGATGGAGCAACTCCGCCCGGAGAACTTCCAGGACACCGTCTGGCTCAAGGATTACCTGCAGACCGCGCCGCGCCCGCAGGACTTCCCCACCCTGGTCGAAAAGATCAAGGACATCAACCGGCACACCCCCAGCTATCCGCCCTCGGCCATCCGCGGGATGCGCGCGCCGACCCTGATCGCGATCGGCGACACCGACCTCCCCAGCATCGAGCACGCCGCGGAAATATTCCGCCTCCGCGGCGGCGGCCTCCCCGGCGACGGAGCCGGTGGCCCGGCCACCTCCGAACTCGCCGTCCTCCCCGGCACCACCCACGTCGGCATGGAGAACAACGCCGAACTGCTGCTCCCCGCCGTTTCCGCCTTCCTCGACCGGCCGTAGGGGAGCGCGGCCGGCGCAGGTGCGCGGTGAGCGTGCGGCTCAGCGCGCACCTGCTCCACCTGCTCAGGCGCCTGTAGTGCGGATGAGCGAACGACGAGGACCGCCGGGGCCGTCATCTTTCCGGGCCGCGCTCCGCAGGAGCCGTATCACTCGCATGGTCCCGTTCCAGGGCCAGGCGGGAGTGTGGGGCGGGCGGCCAGGTCGGCCAGGCGGGCCGATGCCCAGACGTTCTCGCCCGCGGTCTCGCGTGCCGCCGCCACCCGGTCCGCCGCGTCCGGAAGACCGGCGCGTACGGCGAGCTCCGCTCCCGCCGCCCGCGCGTACGCGGCCGACCAGCCTGTGGGCGAACCCGCGAACGCTCGGGCCACCAGCTCCGCGGTGTCCTCCACCGTCGCCGTCCCCGTCTCCGCCGCGGCCAGCGCGGCGGCGAACGCGGCGAACACCATCGGCTCACTGGAGGGATCGGCAGCGGGCCCCAGTGCGAGTTCCGCCCGCTTCCGCCACAGCAGGGACGCCTCCCGATCCGCGCGCAGGCCGTGGGCCAGCGCGACCGCCGACGCGGCCGGAGACAGCCAGGCCGCGATCGGCGCACCCGAGCCTCGCCACGCCCGCCACATCGGTTCGGCCAGTTCCAGCGCCTCCTCGCATCGTCCGAGCAGCACCAGCGGCGGGATCAGCTTGCCCGCCGGCCGGTACGGGTGCGCGCCCAGCAACTCGTCACCGGCGATCCGCTCGGCCACCGCCAGCGCGCCCTCGAGGTCGCCGGCCGCGAAGGCGGACAGCCACGTGTGGTGAAACGCGTCGAGGATCTCCGCCGCGCAGGCAGGATCGCTGCGGTTCATCCCGTCGATGAGCTGCAGCCGCTCGCGTGCGATCGCGTAGGCCCGCCGGAACCGCCCCGCCCGTATCGCCAGCGAAGCCGGCGCGTCCAGCGCGGCACTGACGAGCACCGGATCGCCTGTGGCACGCGCCGCCGCCACCGCGGCCCCGGCCAGCGACGGGTCGGGAAACGCCCGCGGCGACGGCGGACACCAGGTAAGCGCCACAGCCACATGCGCCGCCACGATGTGATCCGGCACGGCCGGCTTCCCGCCGTCGCCGGGCGTCGTCCCGGCGTCTCCCGCGACCGCCGTCCCGGGCCGCGCCGCTGCCACGGCCTCCTCCAGCAGCTGACGCAGCGCAGGCTCGGCCACCGGTTGGGCGAAGCCCGACAGGAACCGGCGGGCCGTCACCACCGCCTGAGCCAGGGCGATCGCCCCGGCTGTCCTGTCGCCCGCCACCCGGGCCCTCTCCGCCGACTCCACCAGCAACTCGAAGGCCCCGCTCGCCAGTCCCGCCCCGAACACCGCCTGCGCCGCACACCGCAGGTCGGCGGCGGCGTCCGAGGCGTCCGTCGCGCGCCGAGCCGCCTCACGGAAATGCGCCACCGACTCCCGCATGAGCCGCCGGGCGTACGCCAGCCGCCCGAGCGAGCGCGCCAGCTCGTGTGCCGCGGCGCCGGGCCCCGGGGGCGCGTGCCGCAACGCCGACCGCAGGTCGGCGCCGACAGCGTCGAACCTCTCCTGCCACTGCGGGGTCCGCTTCCCCGCCCGCCCCCACGCCATGTCGGCTGACGGGCCGCACGCCGTCTCGGTCAGCGGGGGCCGTAGCGTCTCGTCGGCCAGGGACCTGGCCGTGCCGGCCGCCCACCGCAGGTGCAACTCCCGCACCCGCTCCAGCTCACCCGCCGCCGCCAGCCGCTCCAGCGCATACGCCCGGACCGTCGCCAGCAGCCGCCACTCGCCGCCCGAGCCGCCGTCGCGCACCACCAGGCTCTTGTCCACGAGCCGGCCCAGCACGTCCGCCACCTCCCCTCGTGAGGCGTACGGGGCCGTCCGGCAGGCCGCGTCGAGGTCGAAGGCGCCGGCGAACACCCCCAGTCTCGGGAACAGCGCCCGCTCGTCGTCCCCTAGCAGGTCGTGGCTCCACCCGAGCACCGCCCGCAGTGACCGGTGCCGCTCGTCGGCGTGCCGGCTGCCCGCCAGCAGCCGCAGCGAGTCCTCCAGCGCAGCCAGCACCCCGTGCGCCCCCAGAGACGCGCACCGGGCGGCGGCCAGCTCGATGGCCAGCGGCATGCCGTCGAGGCGTGCGCAGATCTCCGCCACCAGCACCGGGTCGGCGGCGAACGCGTGGTCCACTGCCCTGGCCCGGTCCACGAACAGGGCCTCCGCTTCCGAGGACAGCGGGAGCGGCGAGATCGGCACCACGTGCTCGCCGGGGATGCCGAGCCGTTCCCGGCTGGTCGCCAGCACCGTGACGCCGGGGCACGACGACAGCACCCGGTCGGCGAGGGCCGCCGCGTCGTCCAGGACGTGCTCGCAGTTGTCCAGCACGAGCAGCCGCCGGCCGCCGTCCAGCGCGTGTGCGACGGCGTCCGCCAGCGACCGGCCCGGAGACTCGCCCACCCCGAGCGCTCGTGCCGCCGCCCCGGCCACCTCGCCGTCGCGCACCGGAACGAGGTCCACGAACGCCCCGCCGAGCGGGAAGTCGGGTGCGGCCGCCTCCGCCACCACGGCCGCCAGCCGGGTCTTGCCGACCCCGCCCGGCCCGGAGATCGTCACCAGTGCGCCCGGCCGCAGCAACGCCGGCAGCGTGTCCCGCTCGTGCGCCCGCCCGGTGAACCCCGTCCGCCAGGACGGCATCGCGGCCATGGGCGCTCGCGCCCGACCGGCGAACGCCGCCAGCGCCCGCCGGTCGGCGGCGTCGTGCTTGCGCAGCAGCGAGGAGACGTGGTTCTCGACGGTCCGCACCGAGATGCTCAGGCGCCGGGCGATCTGGGCGTTGGTCAGGTGCTCGCCGAGCAGCGCCAGCACCTCGGCCTCACGCGGCGACACCCTTTCCGGACTCACCTGATCTATATCACCATCACCCCTATATCCTCCGAAACCTATCTGAGTGCTGAATAGGTGGTCAGCACGGATGCCCCGCTCCGCCGCCCTCGTGACACTGGCTCCACGAGCCCACGACCGGAGGAGACGACTGCGCATGACCGGCGGCATATTGAACGACGCCTACGAGCGCTTCCACCGCACCGGCCCGGAATGGGGTGAGGACCAGCTCACCAACCACGGTCCCATGGCCGTCGAGGTCCTCGTCCGGCGCGGCCGGGCGGACCTGGTCGACCGCTGGACGAGCGGCTACCTGCGCCGCCTCGACGACCTGCCCTCGCCCACCGGCACGATCACCGACGCGAACTGGACCGAAGCCCTGGGCGACGGACGCCGCGTCGGCGACTGGACCGTCTATTTCTCCCGCGCCCTCACGGAACGGCCGTGGCGCGAGGTGCTGGCCGTCTGGTGGGAGCGGCTCCTCCCCGGCATCGTCGCCGGCACCACACACGGCGTCATCCGCGTCGGCCATGTCGTACGGGCGCTGCTCGCGGGCGCGGAGACCCCGCAGGCGCTCGGCGAGCTCGCCCATGGCCTGGCCTTCTGGGCCGCCAGGTCGCGCCCATATCCGGCCGCGGCGGCGCCGGCCGGGAGGCTCGACGCGGGGGCCGCGCTGGACGGCGTCCCCCGTGTCCCCGACCAGAGCGGCAACGTCGCCAACCGCTTCGGTCAGCTCCCCGGCATGCCCGGCTGGGCGGCGGCGGTCGCGGGCCTCGCGCCCGCCGCCGTCCCAGACGAGGTGCCCGCCCGCCTGGCCGACCTGGTCGCCGCCGCGACGCTGCGCTACCTCACCCACGGCCACGCTCACCCCGTGCTGCTCGTGCACACCGCAACAGCGCCGAACGCCGTGTTGCACACGCTGCCCGCGCTCCCCCGGGAGCTGTGGTCGCCCAGCCTGACCGCCATCTGGACTACCACCGCGGCCGTCTACGCCGCCTACGCCCCGAAGGAGCCCGCTCCGCGCTCCGCCCTGCCGGAGCCGCCGCAGGCCGCGGACGGGGCAGCGGAGGTTCTCGACCGGGCCGTCGCGCACGCCGACGAGCACGTCATCAAGTTCACCGACACCGCGGCCGAGGTCTACACCCGCACCGGGAATCCGGACGCGCTGGCCGCCGCCCTGCGCGCCGGAGCGCTCATCGCCTCGCCGATGTCCTGAAGGCCTCTCACAGGCCCGGCCGGTCGCCGCGGCCGTACCACCGTCGACCAGCTCACTGGAGACCACGCTCGTGTGCGGCTCCTACGGCCGACCGTCAGCCGGAGCTTCCTGCGGCGCTTTCCTTTCGGAGAGGTCGGTGGGACGGCGAGCCTTCCTCATTCCCGCGAGCGCGCCGAGGAGGGACGGCAGTGCGCCGGCCGCGAAGGACGCGGCCAGGGTGAGTCGTCCGACGAGCAGTCCCATGGACGCCGAGCCCATGGCGTTTCCGGTGTTGAACGCCGTATTGACCCACGCGCCGGCCTGTGTCTTCGAATCGGGAGCCGCGACCTTGTCCGCCAGCATGTAGGCCGTAGTGAGGGCCGGGGCGACGAACAGCCCCGCGACGCCGACCAGCAAGGACAGCGCGACCATGTTCGATACGAACCCGGCGGCGGCCAGGGGCACGGCCAGCGCGGTCGCCAGCAGGGGCAGCCGGCGTTCCAGGCTCAGCCGCCACGACACTGCACCGTAGGCCAGGCCGCCGACGGCGCTTCCGGCGGCCAGTGCGGCCTCGACCCAGGCGACCGCGGCGAGTCGCGCGTGCCGCTCGGCGAAGGCCACAACGAGGAGGTTCAGCGCGCCGAGCGCCATGCCTACGCCGCCGGCGACCAGGACGGGCCGACGTAGGCCGGCGGCGGCCGCGAGCAGACTCCGGTTGGTGCGCTCGGCGGACGACGGCTGAGAGACGGCCGGCGTCCCGGCGGCGGCCCGGGAGCTGCCGCGAGCGGCCACACCTGCTGCGGCGGGCGAGAACGCCAGTGCCAGTGAGCCGACGGTCACCAGGCCGGCGCTCACCGCGACGCCCAATGCGGGATGGGCCAGTCCCGCCAGCATGCCCGCCATCAGGGGGCCGGTCACGTAGAGGAGTTCCTCGGCGACGGTGTCGAGGGAATAGGCGCGTTGGAGAAGCGGGCCGTCGGGAAGCAGGTCGCTCCACAGACTGCGCATGACGGGGCCGAGCGGCGGAGTGAACGCGCCGGTGGTGCCCGCGAGCAGCCACGGCAGGGCACCGGACGCCCCGGGTCGCCAGGTGAGGGCTGCGACCAGGCAGAGAAGCAGGGCGTACGCGACCGCCATAGGAGTGAGGGCACGGCGGACGCCGTATCTGTCGATCAGACGGGCACGTATCGGCGACAGCACTGAGCTGACGAGTCCGAACGCGGCGATGGCACCGCCGGCGATGGCGTAGGAGCCGGTGGCCTGGGTGAACGCCAGGACCAGCGAAAGAAAGACGATCCCGTAGGACAGCCGCCCGACCAACGCCGCGATAAAGGTACGGCCGGCGAGTGGGGTGCGAAGAACGGCGTAGTAGGACGCTGCGGACTGCGATGACATGAGGTGACCTCGAAAAGGCAGCGTGAGGCCGGTGTACGGCGGTGAACGCTGCGGACCTGAGGGGACGGCTTCCGCGTCAAGCCCATGGCGGACGGGCGGCGCGTGGGGCCGTTCTTCAGGCACGAGGGTCGAACATGTGCGCGATGCTAACACAGCGTGTGCAAGGCACCCGATGTGTCACCTCGGCATCGCACACGAGCGCCCCTCTGACCCGTCACGCCGGCGAAGCGGACCGGCCCCGCAGGCCCTGTACGTGCTCGCCGTACTGGTGCTCATGGCGGCAATCGTCACGTTCGCGGAAGTGCGTAACCACAAGAAGGCGGCCGCTCCCCGTCGTGCGCCTGCGACAACCACCTGACGGCCGGAGGCGGCCCTTCTCCCTGGTCCTGTCGGAGGGGTCTGTCAGGCTGGGGCAATGACGCGCGAGGGTGTTGCGGTGTTCCTTCAGATCACGGACGGACAGGAGATGTCTCCCGACCTGCGGCGGGAGTTGCTCGAGTGCTGGGTCACGGTGACCAACGCCGGAGGTGCGGCCGGCTTCCCCTTTCCTCCTGTCACCTTCGATGAGGTCGCGGTGGTGGCCGATCAGCTCATCGCCGGCCTCGATCCGGAGCGCAGCCGGTTCCTCCTGGCCCACGTCGATGGGTCGCTTGCCGGCTGGCTGAACGTACGCAGGAACACCGACCCGCTGATCGCTCACTGGGGCACGGTTCATCACGTCCAGACACACACGAGGTTTCGTAGCAGGGGCATCGGTGCCGCGCTGATGCGCGAGGTGCGGCATGTGGCCCGGGAAGAGATGGGTCTCGAGCAACTTCACCTCGCCGCCCGAGGCGGTGTGGGCCTCGAAGACTTTTATGGGCGGCTCGGTTGGAAGGAGATCGGCCGGTGGCCCAACGCGCTACGGCTCGCGCCCGGCGATGATCGCGACGAGATCCTCATGATGCTTGAGCTCTGATCAGTTCGCCGCCTGCCTTTCGGGGAGCTCGGTGGGACGGCGAGGCCTCCTCATGCCCGCGAGTGCGGCGAGGAGGGACGGTAGCGCGCTCACCGCGACGCCCAATGCGGGATGGGCCAGTCCCGTCAGCAAGCCCGCGATCAGGGGAACTCGGGCGGGAGGCGGATGATCTCGTATGTTCGGCTCTCGCGCGGTTCGTCCTGGAAATTCCAACTCTGGCCCAGGGACGGCGCGATCCGCGCGCGGCGGTGGAGACGGCGTTCGACCTGCTGGTCCACGGCTGGGGGTCACAGGAACCGGCGCATTGAGCTTTCCCTTGGTAGCGCCCTTCGTAGTGGCTGGTCACGGTAGCTTTAACAAATAAGGAAAACCGCGTCGATCGGCGTTTTGTGGTGCCAGTGAAAGGAAAACAGCCCCCCGGAAGAATTGTCCGCAGGGCATTCTCGAACTCAATTGGTTTCGGGAAATGTCTGAATTCGGGACGGTGGTACGTTTCGTGGGGGAGAAAATGCCCAAGTGTCCTAATGTTGTCGGGTTCCTTATGCTCGGCACCGCGCTGTCCGGTGGGGCCGTACCCCTGGGCACTCCCGCCATCGCCGCGCCCGTCGGAGGTGCCGTCGTGACGGGCCTCGACGTCGATCACCCGGTCGTACGCGATCACGCCCGAGGTCACGGCCGTCGTGGCGCCGGGCATCGCGACAGGCAGCGGCAGTCGGAGCGCGAGCGGCAGCGGCAACGGCAGAACCTGCTCCGCGACGTCACGCTCGCCCTCACCCCGATGCAGAAGGGCGAGACCGATTCGCGGGCTCTGCCGTACAACTGGCAGAAAACGGATACGACTGCGAACTCCTTCAGCGATCAGAACAACCTGTCGGACATCACGAACCGGCCCGCCCAGAAATCGGACTCATCGGCCACCGGCGACACGAGCGATTCCACGCAGAAATCCGACCCGCCGGGCACGTCATCAGCGCCGCCCGACGATTCCACCAGTACGGAGATGCTGGCCTACCTGCGGGATCTGGCCGCGAAGAAGCAGTTCACCGGCTCGGCGCTGGTCGTACGGCGGGGGCGGGTGCTGGCTCGTTTCGCCGCGGGCGAGGCGGACGAGAACAAGCACATCCCCAACCGGCCGGACACGGTCTACCGGGTCATGTCGATCACCAAGCAGTTCACCTCGATGCTCGTGCTGAAGCTGCAAGACCGCGGGCTGCTCAAGCTGGACGACCGGATCTGCCCGTATCTCGTCCCGGCGTACATCAAGGCCTGCCCGGCGGCGTGGCGTCCCATCACGATCCGCGAGACGCTCACACACACATCGGGCATCCCCAACATCGAGAAACTGCCCAGCTACCTCGCCAATGTCACGCGACCGACCACGCCCAGGAAACTGATCCAGCAGTTCGTGAACCTGCCACTGGACTTCACGCCCGGCACCAGTTGGAAGTACACCAACTCCGGCTACGTCCTGGCCGGTGCGATCATCCAGGCGGTGACGCACAAGCCGTACGGCACCGTACTCCGCGACGAGATCACCGGCCCGCTGCACCTCGAACACACCGGCTACAGCAGGGGATATCCGCCCGACGGGTACGCGAAGGGCTACTTCACGCTCGGGTCACCGGCCCCGCTCCTGAACGGCTCGGAGCTGTTCTCCGCGACCGGCCTCTACTCCACCGTCGACGACCTCGCTCGCTGGGACCGGGCGTTCGGCTCGTACACGGTCGCGTCGCCCGCGACCGTCAAGCTGGCGTTCACGCCGCAGGCGAAGTGTCCCCCCTCCGGCTGCCTCAACCTGCCGTCGAGCGCGTACGCCTTCGGCTGGCTCGTCGACCGGCTCCACGGACACCGGCTCCGGTATCACCCGGGTCTTTTCATGGGCTACACGGCGAGCAACATGTACCTGCCCGACGACGACATCCAGGTCGTCGTGCTCAGCAACGTGCAGGACACCGACACCGCCGGGATCGCCCGCCACCTCGCCACCCTCGCTCTCGGCCTGTGAGGACTCACAGAGGGGTGGAGACGGTGGTCTCGGGCACGAAGGCGATGCCGTCGAAGTGCTCGGCGAGCACCGTGGGCATGTAGCCGAGCTTGTAGGTGAACCGCCTCGTCACCGCCCCTCCGTAACCGCGCATGTGAAGGGGCTCGCCGAGCCACCGCGTCACGGCCTCCGGCCGGGGGCCGCTCCGGAGGTCGATCACGTGATCGCCCGGGTGGGCGGTGGCCAGGCGAGCCTCCACGATCGTCGGTCTCCGGACGAGCGGAACGCGGAAGGTGACCGGAGGCCTGGCCGGGTCCACCCTGCCGAATCGTCGCCGGCGGGCCCGGAACCGGCCCGACCCGAAGAGCACACCGAGTGCGTAGTACGCCTCGCCGTGGCGCTGCCTGAGGTGCAGGCCCATCGTGGGTACCGACCCGCCGCTATGGCCGGCCTTCATGACGTGGCCGTTGTGCGCCCAGAGGGCGACCTTGGCGTCCGGGTCGTCCAGGAGCAGGTCCACGTTGTCGGCGAGGTAGCGGTCACGGGCGACGCTCACGGTCTGCGCGGGGTCCGAGTGCCGGAACGGCCGGCTCGCGAGGTCGGCGCTCTGGCGCACGATCCGCGCATGCGCAAGCGCCTCATCCGACAGGGAGACTCCGGTCAGGAAGTCCTCGACGCGGCGGGCGTCGGCTTCGATCCGCCGGTCGAGCGGTGGGCCGACGCCCAGACGCTTGCCGGCGAGGGGAGCGAGGGGGCCGAGCAGGTCCGCCGCGTCATCGCCGAGGCAGGTACGCAGGGCGTCCAGCGATGCCGCCGGATGCTGCGGGTCGATGCCCACGAACCTCACCTTCCGCGAGGCGGTGCGGTTGTGGTCACGCAGCCACTCAACGACCGCCAGCATCTCCGCCGTGTGCAACGTCCAGAAACCCAGCCCGGCGAGCGCCTCGACCGGATCGCCGGAGCCGCCCTGCACGTAGTCGTCCACGGCCCGGGACGCCGAAGCGCTGGCCTCCACCGCGAGCGTCGTGAAGCCCAGCTCCTCGACCAGGAACTCCAGCAACCGGTGCCTGACCAGGAAGAACTCCCGGCTGCCGTGCGTGGCCTCGCCGAGCCCCGCCACCCGCACACCGTCCAGTACGACGCGGAGCGGCGCCAGGTCATCGGTTCCGGCGCCCGGTGTCAGGCCGTTCAGCGGTATCGCTCGCGACCTGAGCCACTCCGTCACCTCATCCTCGGTCGTCATGCCGGGCACGGTGGGTCAGAGACCCGTGACGGTGCTGCGGCGTTAGAGGAGGACGACGTCGCGCCAGCGGCCGTGGTGGCGGCCGATGTGGTGGCGGGTGCCGACGACGCGGAGGCCGGCTCCGTCTGCTGCGCCACCGAGACGGTCACCGGCGGTGACGGCTGATCGTTCCGCCGAACCGGGCGGGCCGCCACATCAAGAGCACCACCGCCACGAAGGCGAGGGCGACCACCACGAAGAACAGGACGTACGGGAAGGAGGCCGTCCCTTCGGGCTCTTCCACGGACGTCGGTTCCGCTACCGGGGCGATCTGGTCGACGAGGGCCTTCGCGGCCAGGCCGGGGTCGCCTTGGGATGTGCGCCCGAAGTCCGGTGTTCCGATGACCTGGAGCAGGTCCTGCCGCATCGGTTCGTCCACCGCGCGGTTGACGAGCACGACCAGCCTGCGCTGCGGAAGCGGCAGGTCCCGCGGCACGGGGCGATGGTAGCCCTCGACGGCGCTGGCGCTCTCGGGCACGATCGCGGCGTCAGCGTGGCGCTCGGCCAGCAGACGTGTGATCTGCTGGGCCGGCACTGTGCTTAGCCGGACGCCCCAGTCGGCCAGTGCGCGCAACTGCTCCTCGCCGATCGTGTTGCGAATGAGGATGTCGTCGCCCTCGCCGGGGTGGTCGAGAAATCTCTCCGGCTTGACGCCGTCTCTGACGAGCAGGACGTCGGGATTCGTCACCCGAAGGTCCGCCAGCTCACTGAGGCCCCGTGTCTGCAGGTCCCCCCGCACGTCCCTGCCGGAGTACCGGCCGCCGCTGACCGCCCCGAGAACGTCGAGGTCGTACGCGATGGTCACGGCCGGCCGGCCGACGGGCGGCGTGACGCTCGTGGGATCGATCGTCTCGACGGCCGGGGCGTAGCCGTCGCGGCGGAGCCTCTCGGCGAAGGCCTCGGCGGCGTACCGCTGGTCCGCGGGCGCCTGGACGAGCACCGCCGGCGGCGGAGGGGAGAGGCCCTCCGGTGGGGATTCGCCGGTGTCGCCCAGGGTCATGAACACGGCCACGACGGCCACCGCGACGAGCGCGGCCGTGCCCGTCAGGATCACCGCCAGGCGGACGCGCCGGCCAGGAGGCCACCAGGTCCGCCGGTGCTCGACCGCAGGCGTGCTCATGAGGGAGGCGAGCCTGTGCCGGACGGCGTCCGGCGTGGCCGTCGAGCAGATGAGGGCGTCGGCCACGTCCTGGCTGGACTGCCTCCACATCTCCTCGGCCGGGAAGGCCGCGTCCACGAGCCGTGCATAGAGCCGGGGCGCGTCACTCCGGGGATCGATCACACTACGAAAGCAGTTGCGCTGGAGCAGCACCCTCTGGAGGTGCTGCCGGCTGGTGGGGTTCGTGCCCGAGCGAGCCAGGTCCTCGACCGCGGCGCTGACGTCCGCGGCGTACGGGAGCGCGTCGGCCAGCGCCTCGGTGAAGGGGTTTCCCGCTCCGTTCCGGTACGCCACCGTGGGCTCCGCGGAGCCCGTGGGCAGGGCGGGAGGAGGGCCGGGCGGGGAGTGATCCGGCTCGGGTTCGGGCTCCGATGCCGCGGAACCGGACTGTTCGACCAGCTGAAGCACCTTGGGCCGGTCCTTCTCGATCGACAGCGGCTCGGTCTGCCGGGCGAGCCTGGCGATCATCTCCGCGGCCGGGACGTCCGACCGTGTGTAGAACTGGTGGCAGAGTTTCGACGGCGTCTGGTCGAGGACGCTGTCGGCCGCGCGCCCCCAGACCACCGTCTGCGCCCCCTCGGGGGCATACCGCGCGAACGACAGCTTGATGCTGTGCTCGCTCGTGCTGCTGGTCCAGGTGGCGGCGGTGAACCTGGTCCGCGTCCCGTACGGCAGCAGCGCCGCGACGGTGTCCGCGAAGCGCAGCCGATCGATCATGGGGACGGCGTCGGCGCCGATCACGCACACGGGCCGGCCGTTCAGCAGCAGCGCCGCGGCGGAGAGCGTGTCCGGCCCGGGTGCCATGGCCTCCGGGTCGTACGGCGGCACGGCCACGGTCAGCGGGGGCCGCGGCTCCAGCGGCAACGCGGCGAAGGCGGTGTAGAGCGCCGTGTACGACACCGGCTGGTCGACGAGCTGCTCGTACGGCACGTAGAACCATCGGGTGTAGGCGATCTTGCGGTTGGCGAAGTCGCGGTGACCCGACCACTCCCGGATCGCCAGAACGAGGTAGTGGGAGATCTCCCCGTTCTCGCTGATCCTCGCGGTCCCGATCGTCACCTGGGGCAGGTCGCCGGCGGTGCTCGCGGTGTAGCGGTGCCTGAGCTTGTCGAACACCCCGCGATCGAGCCGCCCGTCGCTCCACTCCAGCAGGCCGTATTCGTCGTAGCTGCCGGGCCGCTTGCCTTCCAGCGCCCACTCGAAACCGATCACCGGGGACCGCCGGCGGCGAGACGCCGGCCGAGCCACAGCATTGGCTCGACGACATTGATGGGATGGACCTGCCCCCGGATCCGCAGGTCCCTGCCCGCCTCGGGCAGCAGGTTCTGGTAGTCGTTCCGGTCGAACGTCTTCGTGTGCGGCCGCACGTAGAAGCCGATCGACGAGGTGACGAAGAACTCGACGCGGGTGCGGTGGAAGAACTGGTCCAGGGCGTTGACGACCATGTCCGCGTTGCCGCTCGCCGACACCTCGCACAGCGCCCGGAACAGGTCGCGGGCGTCCTCGCTGCTCACCCGGGGGAACCCGTACTCGTCGTCGGGCGAGGAGTCGAGCAGGTGCAGCTTCTCCGCGGTCTCCAGCACGCGGGGGTCGTCGAACTTGGTGATGCAGACCGCGACGTGATGGGGGAGCATCCCGTCCCGCAGCTCTCCGGTCTCGAGCATCTTCTCGGCGAGGCGGGTGAGCGGCGGGTGCAGGTGGTCGAAGGCGTCACCGAGCTCGAACTCCCGGATGGGGTCGAAGAGGAAGACCAGGCCCCGGCTCTTCACCAGGTTGTCCATCAGGCGCCCGCGCAGTTCGTCGCCCATCCCGGAGCCGTTCCCCGTGTGGAGGGGACCGGCGCTGAACAGACCGCCCGGCGCGTCGACCATGCTGATGCCGATCTTCAACGGTGGGGCGGGCCGGGCCTTGCGCAGCCACCGGCGCTCCTGCCGCCCGGACGGCCCGACCAGCGTCCAGCGGTAGTGCTCCAGGCTCTGGCTCGCCTCCGGGAAGATCTTTCCGTTCGACAGCGCGTTGGTTCTCTCGATGAGGTAGTCGGACGAGGCGGCGTCGGAGCCGATGATCTTCCAGTCGTCCTTCCGCCGCATCAGCGCGATGTTCAGGGCGGCCAGAAGCGTGGTCTTGCCGCTGCCGGGGGCGCCCCACATGGCGATGTCGTGGGCCGGTGGCCCCTGCGCAGGGTCGGACTGCATGTCTGGTCTCACTCCGTCTCGTCGAGGAGGGGGAACGGGATGGGGAGGGCGTCGGGCGCGGCCAGTCCCAGGTCCGCGGCCAGCCCCCGGATGTCGAGGGCGTCGAGATGCGCGAGCGCGTTCGCGCCGAGCCGGCGCCAGGCCGGGTGCGCGGAGGTGTCCTCACGGTCGCAGATGGCGGCGAGCACGGTGTCCGGCCGGCTCTGGACGCGGCCGAGGAGTAACCGCCAGTCGTGCGGGCGCGGACAGGGCAGGATCAGCGATCGGTTCGTCCGCGCGGGGTGCGGCGGGCGGTCGCCGACCGTGAGCAGGACCGTGCGCACCTGCTCCGACGTCGCGAGCCGCCGGGCCACCGCGTCCAGCATGTCCTCCACCTGGGCGGCGTGCGGATAGTAGGGGTAGCCCACGGTGATCGCGCCGCGCTCCTCCAGCCGATCCAGGGCGGCCAGCGCGCGCTCGGGCGTGACCTGCCACGCGGCGACCTCCACCGGATGCTCTCCTGCCGCCCGGTCGTCGTAGGAGTGCGCGCCGTACGCCACGAGGGAGACCCGCAGGAGGCCCGCGAGCTCGGCGGACAGGTGACTCACCATCTGACGCACGCGGCTCAGGCGCTCCTCCACCTTCGCGTCCGGCCCGCACACCTCCACGGCGCAGATCAGGTGTGCCGGCCCCGCTGTGGGCGGCAGCTGCGACGGCGCCGCCGCCACGAGGTCGCTCCAGCCGCGCGGGTCCCTGGCCAGCTCGGGCACGCCGGTGAATCGCACCTTCCCCGGTCGCACCAGCTCGGCCGTCAGCAGGTAACGGCCGGGGGTGAGCCTCGCGCTGTGCACCGACAGCAGTCTGGGCTCCCGGCCCTGCCAGGTGACCACGGCGAACGCGGTGCCGTACTCGTCGCCGGGCTCGCACCGCACGGGCACCTCGGTCCGGGTGCCGGGAAGGGTGCCGATCGGGAACAACTGCTTGCTTCCCAGCCGCAGCCGCCCGCTCGCGTGGTCGGCGCGCAACACGACCAGGTCGTACGACCGTGACAGCGGGTCGGAGGCCAGGACGTCCTCGACGATCGCGACGACCGGCCCGTCACTGGGGAGAACGGAGGCGGGCCGCACCTCGCCCAGCCAGCCGAGCGCCCGGTTGGCCTCCGCGCCGTCCGGAAACGAGCAGACGAGGACGACCTCGTCGGCGGAGAGCAGGTCGGCGGCCCGGAGCACGGCCTGCCGGGAGGACTCGTGCCCCCACCCCTGCTCGGAATCGGAGGTCAGGTCCTCCCATGACGACGACCAGTAGTGGCAGCGTGGCCTGCCGTTGTCGTCCCGGTGGATTCGGAAGACGGTCATGCCGTCGGCGGCGACCTCCACGATCGTGAGGCGGCCGGTGGCGGTGAGCCCCGCAACGGCTCGGGCGACGGCCTTGCGAAGCAGAGCCTTGTCGGGCTCTGACACGTATCCTCCGTTTATTGTCCTGCTCGTCGCCCCCGTGCCCTTATATCCGAACTAGCCGGTAACAACGAAAAGACGACTTGTCATAACGGTAGGGTTCTTGTTGTGTCGTTGCGTCGAATCATTCTCAGTTTCCCGCAATCCTACGGCGAGGATCTACGATAGCCCGAGTCTCGAGCGTTATGCCACGTTCCAATATGTGCGCGTAGGCGAGGAGAAACATGAGGCGGTTTCTGATTGCGCTGTCCGGAGCGCGGCCTGAGGTGCTCGAACGGTGTCCGAGCGAGTACGGGAAGTTCGAGGGCATCGGCGGAGCCGTGCTCACGACGGCCGTCCTCGCGGTCGTCTCGATGACGTTCGCTCTCAACAGCGCCCTGGGCGTCAACGTCGTCCTGGCCGTCCTCGCCGCGCTGGTCTGGGGCCTGATGATCCTGAGCCTCGACCGCTGGCTGGTCAGCACGATGAAGGCGGACGCCCCGCGTCGCTGGCCGCTGGCCGTTCCGCGCGTTCTCATGGCACTCCTGCTCGGATTCGTCATCTCCACGCCATTGGTGCTCCAGATCTTCCGGTCCGAAATCGATGCCCAGATCGTCCAGATCAAGCAGCAGCGTGCGGACGCGTTCGCCGCGCAGCAGCAGCAGGGCAATGTCGGCAAGGACGTCGGCCAGCTCCGCAAAGAGGTGGCGGACCTGGAGAAAGTCATCTCCTCCGGTGGCGACGTGCCCATCGACACCGGGCAGGATCCGAACATCAAGGCGCTGACCGCCGAGCGGGCCAAGCAGCAGAAGCTGGCCGACAAGCATTACGGCGAATGGCAGTGCCAGTTGTACGGAGGACCGTCGTGTCCGAAGAAGGGCGACGGTCCTCTCGCCCAGGACAGCCGGCGCGCGTACGAGAAGGACAAGCGGCGGATCGATCTGATCAACCGGCAGATCGAGGACCGGAAGCGGGAGCTGAACGCCGGCAGCGAGGAGGCCAAGCAGGCCCGCCTCGCGAGCGCGCAGGACGCCCTGCCCAAGGCGAAGGCGCAGCTCGACGCCGGGATCAAGCGGCAGGCGGACCTCCAGGCCTCCTTCGACGCGGAGAACATGGCGACCAACGGCCTGCTCATCCGCATCCAGGCGCTCAACGAGGTGACCGGCAAGGACTCCAGCCTCGGCGTCACCCGGCTGCTGCTGTTCCTGCTGTTCCTCCTCATCGAGTGCCTGCCGGTCACGATCAAGCTGATGCAGCGGCCGGGCAACTACGAGAAGGTCCTCGCGCTGGCCGAGAAGCACGAGTTCCGGGACGCGCGAGGCACCTTCGCCGGGCAGGGCGCCTTCACCTCGCAGGGCCCGGGCGGCCCCGGGACGCCCGCCTCGCCCTCGGGCCGCTCGCAGGACGTCTGGCGCATCTGGTCCCGTACGGGCGAAACCGGCCCCCAACCGGTCGTCACCGTCCCCGAGGACGGCGCGGCGTACCGGGGGCCCACCGGCACCCGCGCGGAGACCGTCGGCGAGACCGACGTGTACGACTCGATGGAGGACCAGGAACTGAGGCGGATGCCGGACGCCAGGACCACGCGGGTTCCGCGGACCGGCGCCGAGCGCCCCGGCGGTGTCGAGCTGCTCCCCGATGACGACTGACGCTCCGATGGCGCGCCCGGGGCGGGTGATCAGGGATCGTTACGAGCTGAGGTCCCAGCTCGGCCGCGGCGGCATGGGCACGGTCTGGCTCGCGATGGACAGGATGCTCGGCCGGCTCGTCGCGCTCAAGGAGGTCGTGCTCACGCCGTACGGCGAGGGGCTCGAGGTCCAGCGGGCGAGGGCCCTGCGCGAGGCCCGGTCGCTGGCCCGGATCAGGCATCCCGCGATCGCCGAGATCTACGACGTCTTCGAGGAGGGCGGCTCGCCGTGGATCGTCATGGTCTACGTCGAGGGCGGTTCCCTGGACGACCTGATCCGGCGGCGGACGCTGCCCGAGCGCGAGATCGCCGCCGTGGGCCGCGACGTGCTGGCCGGGCTGACGGCCGCACACGCCGCGCATGTGCTGCACCGTGACGTCAAGCCGGCCAACATCGTGGTGGGCCACGGCGGAAAGGTGGTGCTCGTCGACTTCGGCATCGCGCAGATCGTCGGCGAGAGCGGGCTCACCTCGCACAGCATCATGCTCGGCACCACGGAGTTCATGGCGCCGGAGCGGATCGACGGGCGAACGGCCGGACCCGCCGCCGACCTGTGGTCGCTCGGCGTCACGTTCTTCTGCGCGCTGGAAGGCTACTCGCCCTTCCGGCGGGACAACGCCTACGCGACCGTGCACGCCGTCTGCACCGACGACCTTCCGCCGCCTCGCCGCCGCGGGCCGCTGTACGACGTGATCGCCGGGCTGCTCAGGAAGGACCCCGCTCTCCGGATGGGGGCGGCCGAACTCGACCGCCGGTTGGCGGCGATCGCCGCCCCGCCGCCGCCCAGGCCGCCGGTCGAGAGGCCGCGATCGCGACCACCCCAGCCGCTACCGGCGCTGGACGCTTCCTCTTTACGCGGCGCCGCCGCGGCGGTCGCCGCGATGGCGCCCGGCGCCGCCGGGCAGGCGTTGGAGGCCATGGCCGGCGATCCGTCCCGGGCGGCCGGCGTGCTGGCCCTGCTGCCGTCCGGTCAGGCCGGGCGGGTGGTCGGTCACATGACCGCGGGGGGAGCGGCCGCGCTGCTGCGGCAGCTGCCCGCGAGCCGGGGCGCCGGCATCCTTGCGGAGGTTCCCGATCGGGTCGCCGCGGACATCCTCAACGCGCTCGGCGTCACCCCCGCCGCGGTACGGCTGGTCGAGGCGATGACGACCCGGCGGGCCCGGCAGGTGCTGGAGTACGTGCCGCCGCCGATCACCGCGGCCCTGCTCCGGGCGACCACGGACGGCCGCGCGGAGCGTCTTCTGGCCGGGCTCAGCCCCGCCGTACGCGCCCAGATCGCCATCGCCGACTGAAGAACGCGGCGATGAGGGCCCGGCGGACGCCGCGCGTCCGCCGGGCCCCTTCGAAAGCCCCGGAACCCTACTGAACGGTGATCTTGTCCACCTCGACCGTGATGCCCTTCACCTGGGGGGTGGAGGTGCCGGTCGTGACGGTGCCGGTGCCGGAGGACACGCCCTTGACCTTGAAGGAGTAGCTGAGCGTGCCGCCGGGGGCACCCGGCGTGCTGGTGATCCGGTAGTCCTGCGTCGGCGGGCCGCTGATCTGGCTGCCGGCGGTGCCGTCCGCGTTCTCGGCGCCGACGGTCAGCCCATAGGCCGCCCCCGGGTCACCGGGCAGGTTGGCCGGGTCGTAGGCGTACGAGATGTCCTCGGCGCCGTTGAGCCCGATCCACTGCTGGAAGACCTTCAGGCTGTTCGTGCCGTACAGGTAGACCCGCCACTCGACGACGAGCCACCTGTTCACCCCGTCGGTCAGGCTGGCGACGTAGACGCCGGGGGCGCCCTCGCCGTTCAGGTCGGTCCAGTACGACGCGAGCACGCCGTTCGGCGGCGCGGCGTCGGGGAGCGTCTGCGGGGCGAACTGGATGTCCGCCGAGCCGTTCGTGCCGCCCGCGACCGTGTAGCCGTCGGAGACGATGCCGATCCTGTTGTACGTACGGCCGGCGTAGGTGAAGGCCGGGACGTTGAAGTTCAGCGCCTCCTCGTCGCCGATGGGGGTGGGGGCGATGCCGAAGGCCGAGAGCGGCAGGTAGCCCGCCGGAGTCTCACCGGGCGCGATGGTCGGCTTGTCCGGCTGCCTGCCCGCGAGCGTGCTCCTGGCCGTCACGATCTGGCTGCCGATCTTGGTCGCGCCGGTGACACTGTTGAGCCGGAGCTTCGCGTCCAGCGTGCTGAGCGCGGTGACGTCCGTGTCCTCCAGGGTGTTGTTCTGGACCGTGACCGTGCAGGTGGACTCGCCCGTGTTCTTGGCGATGGTGCTCGGGGCGCAGGTCTGGTCGATCGGCACGGCGCCCTCCTGCCGGTAGAAGGCCACCGGGAGGTGCTGCTCCCGCTTGCCGCCGACCTGCTTGAGGTTCACCTGGCCGAAGTACTGCCCGTCGGGGAGGTCCGGCGCGGTGATCACCACGGTGATCTTCTGGCTCTTGCCGGGCTTCACCGTGAACAGCGGCGGCAGCACCGTGATGTTCGCCCCGCTGACGGTGGTGCCCGTCGCGGCGTAGGTCAGCGTCTTGCCGGTCGCGTTGACGAGCGTGCGCTTGGCGCTGATCACACCCGGCATGACGGGCGCGTTGACCGACGGCAGGTTGAGGTCGATCCGGTTCATCGGGTCGGCGGCCGAGGCGGCGTAGTTCGCCGCGGTCTCGTCGAGGGTCAGGCCCGGGTCGCCCGCCTTGGTCAGGTCGATGCGGCCACCGCCGTAGTCGAACGGGTCGGCCGGGGTGGTCCGGTCCTGCTTGGTGACCTTCGTCGTCGCGGTGGTCTCCAGGGCCGACTTGACCTGGCCGGGCGTCCAGTCGGGGTGCAGCGCGAACACGAGCGCGCCCGCGCCCGCGACGTGCGGCGACGACATCGAGGTGCCGGCGATCACCTGGTAGAGGTTGCCCGGAGGGCCTTCCAGCGGCGACTCGGGGGTCGGGGTGTTGCCCGCCAGGATGTGCAGGCCGGGCGCGGTGACATCCGGCTTGAGGAAGTCGCCGCCCGGGCCGCGCGAGGAGAACGTCGTCATCGCGTCGCCCTGCCAGGTGGTCTTCTCACCCTGGGTGAAGCTCGCCGTGCCGCCCGGGTGCGCGCTCAGCCAGGCGAGCAGCACGTCGGTCTCCGGCTTGTCGATGTGGACCGTCGGCAGCCAGTGGTTGTCGGTCATGACGTCGAGCGGCGAGGAGTTGTAGAGGATCATCCCCGCGGCGCCGCCCTGCTTGACCGAGAATCCCTTGAGCACCCGGTTGGGGCCGCGCTCGCAGGCGACGATCTTGCCGGTGAACAGCCCCGGAGGCGCCGGGTTGACGCACAGCGGGTCGTTGTACGGCGGGGCCGACGCGAGCACCACGGGCAGCGGCGACGAGACGCCCTGCGTGATGGACGCACCCTTGATCGACGGCCCGCCGGTCAGCGTGATCGTCGACTGGTAGGTGCGGCTCTGCGTCGAGGCCGCCACGGTGGTCACCCAGGGGCCGCGGTGGTCGGTCGTCCCGGCGCCCGGTCCCGAGTTGCCCGCCGAGGCCGACACGAACACGCCCGCCGCGTACGCGTCGAGGAACGCGAGCTCGACCGGGTCGCTGTAGGGGTCCGAGCCGCCGCCCACCGAGAAGTTGATGACCTTCACGCCGTCGGCGATGGCCTGCGCGACCGCGGCCGCCGAGTCGGACTGGTAACAGCCCTCCGCGCCGCAGACCTTGTAGACCGCGACGTGGGCCGCGGGCGCGATGCCGTGGATCGCGCCGCGGTCGATGCCGAGCGGGTTGGCGTGGTCGACCGGCCCGCCCGCCGACGTGGTGGCGGTGTGCGTCCCGTGGCCGTTGGAGTCGCGGGCGCTGTCCCCGTACACCTCTCCGCCCACCACGGCGTTGTAGGTCTCCAGGAACGGCTGGCCGGAGATCAGCTTGTTGTTGCACTGGAAGGGGTCGGCCGCCGGCGTCAGCGGGTTGTCGCCGAAGTCGCACGTACGCGGGGTGCCGTCCGCCTTCTGCGGGGGAGCGGGGAGCGTTCCCGGGTCGGCGAACGACGGGTGCTCCGGCCACGCGCCGGTGTCCAGGATGCCGACGATGACGCCCTTGCCCGACGACTTCGCGCCGCCGAGCTGGTTGTAGATGGTGGTCGCGCCGATGAACTCGGGACTGGAGTCGGTGAGCGGCTGCTCCCGCTTGTCCTCCTGCACGGCCGCCACGCCGGGCAGCTTGAGCAGGTCGGCGGCCTTGTCGGCGGGCAGCGTCAGGGCGACGCCGCCGTAGACCGTGCGGAGCTTCTGCCCCACCTTGACGCCGGGGATCTTCTTGCCCAGCTCGCCGAGGAAGGTGTTCTCGATGCCCTCGATGTGCTTCTGGTACTTCGCCGCGTCGCCGCTCTTCAGGTTGAGCGACTTCCCGGTGACCGACGGGCTGGTGCCGGGGAGTCCCGGCAGGCCGCCCTTGTAGGCCGCGAGCGCGTCGTAGTCGAGCTTCACGACGACGCTCGTCCGCTCCGGCGACTTCGAGGCGAGCAGCGCCGCGTCGCTCTTGGCGAGCCGGCCGCTGGCCGACTTGGCGCCCTGGACGCGCTCGGCGCCCGTCACGGCCGTGGCGCTCCACGACCGCGAGGGGGTGGGGGTGGGGTCCGCGGCGGCGGAGGCCGCCGGGATCATCGCTGTCACGAGGCCGAGGCCGGCGACGATCGCTGTGGTCCGTACGTAGGCAGGTGGGGGCTTCTTCGACACGACACCTCCATGGAGACCTGTCAGGCCTCGCCGTCCAGGCGTGGAGGAGCCGCGCCGCCCACGGGCATGGGAGGGCCACGGCCCTCCCCGTTGGGCGACGAGCGAACGGCCACCCGAGACGGGTGGCCGAAGCTGACTCGGAGTTTAACTAGCCATCGTTTTTCCGGCTAGATCGTTCCATAGAGTGATTTTTCGCTTGTATGACATCCGGTCAGGAGAGGAAGCGGCTGACCTCGTCGGCGACCTCGCCGGGGTACTGGAACAGGAAGGCGTGCGCGGCGTCGGGGTAGAGGCGGATGCGGGCGTCCGGGATGAGCCCGGCCATGAGGTGACTGAGCTTGGTCGGGATCATCAGGTCGCCGTCGCCCTGGAGGATCAGCGTCGGGCTGGTGATGCCGGTCAGCCGCTGCAGGGCCGCGTGGTCCGGCACGCCCCACTCCAGGACGGCGTCGTGCTGTGCGTCGCGCGCCGTGAGGCTGCTGGGCGCGTCCCGGTCCTGCTCGCGCCGCATGAAGCGCTGCAGGAACTCCACGCCCTTGGCCTGACTGGTCTCGGTGTGGGCGAAGAAGATGTACAGGAGGTCCTCGCCGCCGGGCTCGTCCGCCCGGGCACGGTCGGCGATGTCCTGCCGCCAGCCGTGCATGCCGGGGGCGCCCTTCGGACCGGTTCCGGCCAGGACGAGCCGCCGTACGAGGTGGGGACGGATCAGGGCGATGTCCTGGGCGACGAACCCGCCGAGTGAGAAACCGAGCAGGTCGACCTGGGCCAGGCCGAGGGCGTCGGCGAAGGCGATGATCTGACGGGCCGTCTCGGCGACGGTGCGCGCCGGCCGTCCGGTCGAGGACCCCAGCCCCGGGTAGTCCACCAGGATCACCTCCCGCTCCGCGGCCAGCGCGTCGGTGAGCGCGGGATCCCAGTTGTCGAGGTTGCCGCGGAAGTGCTGCAGCATCAGCAGGGGCGTGCCTCCCGCCCGTCCGAACCTGCGGTAGGCGTAGGTGACGCCGTCCGCGTCGACGAACCGGGTCGGGGCGGTCTGGTGAGTCGTGGACATGAGATCTCCTGTATGAAAATGACCAGTCATCTTGAGGTGTTCGGAAATCGCCCACCCGGGACGAGCGGGCGGGGGTTCAGGGGCAGTGGGGTTCAGGGGCAGTGGGGTTCAGGGACGCAGCGCGTCGAGGGCGATCTCGAGCTGCTCCGTGACGACGGACTGGTCGCCGATGGTCTTGGCCCGCAGGGTGGCGCCCTCGAACGAGTCGATCAGGAAGGCCGCCAGCGCTCGCGCCGGACGGGCCGAGGTGATCTCGCCGGCCTCCTGGCCCTCGCGCACCGTGCGGGCCACGTCCTCGGTCCAGTCATCGAGGATCTCGCGGACCGCCGTGTGCACCTGATCTCCGGCGCTGCTGCTCTCGCTGGCGAAGGTGCCGAGGAGGCAGCCGAACTCCACGCCGGTGTCGCGGGTCCGGTCGACCATGGCGACGAAGTGGCCGCGTAGCCGCTCCAGGGCGGACCCGTCACCGCTGAGCACGGCGAAGTTCGTGCCGCTTGCGTAGCGCCGCACGATCTCGACGGCGAGCGCCTGCTTGCTCTCGAAGTGGTTGTAGAACGACCCCTTGGGGACGCCCGCGGCGCTGGTGATGTCCTGCACGCTCGCGCCGTTGAACCCCTGTCGGCGGAACACGTCCTCGGCGCTCTCGACCAGCTTGTTCTTCACGCTTACCTGAGGCATGGCTTCAATATGACCGTTCGTCTTGGAGTTGTCAAAAGTCAGGCGGGCTGGACGTGTTCCGCGTGGCGGCGCGGCAGGTGGAGCAGGGCGAGCGAGCGGACCGCGATGCCGCCGATGATCGCCGTGGCCGGCGCCACCACGAGCCAGCCGAGCGTCGTGTGCAGGGCCGAGGGGGTGAGCGTCAGCAGGCGCACGCCGTAGGTCGCGCTCGCCGCCGTGGTGAAGGTGAAGGCCCAGAAGCCGATCACGAACGGGATGTGCGCATACCTGCGGAGCAGGAACAGGTGGGGCAGCAGCAGGGCGGCGAGGGTGCCGAGCAGCACCTCGTGCGCGGTGTTCAGGTGCGGGCCCGCGATCGCCCACCAGGCGTTTCCGGCGACGGCCGGCGGCGCGGAGAAGATCGCGAGCGTCGGCATGAGCGGTCCGGGCAGCTCGGGGCCGGTGGCGAACCGCACGAGGAGGACGGCGCCGATCAGCAGCCAGAAGAGGATGCCCACGGAGAACAGTGCGGTGGCCGCCGCCCGGTGACCGATGGTCGCGAGGGACTGCGCGGCGATGAGGGAGGCCGCCACGGTCGGGAGGAGATAACCGCCGTGCAGCGCCCCGGGCTGACGCGGCGTGGTGAGCATCGAGGCGACGAACCACGCGCCGAACACCGCGGCGATCGCGAGCATCGTCCAGACGAGCGCCGCCCCGACGCCCGGGAGGTACGCCGCGAGGTGGGCCGCGAGGAGCGAGCCGGTGGTGGGGGCGAGCGCGGCGAACGGCCCGAGGACCGGATGCCGCAGGTCCTCGGCGATGTCACCGAGGCGGGTGACCCTCGCGCCATACCGGGCCAGGGTGCCGGCCCACAGCGCCGCCGCCGTCACCCAGAGGGCCTCGCCGACCGCGGGCGGAGCGCCGAGCGCGGGGCCGGCCGCCGTCCAGGTGCCCGCGAGTCCGGAGAGCCCGAAGCCGATGCCGAGGGTGTTGAGGGGGAGCCGGGTGGGGACCGGCGTCGTGCTGGCCATGGTCGGCCTTCTTTCTGTTCGTGCTTCCGGCGCTCCGGGGCGAGCGGCCGAGGGAACAATATGACCGGTCGTCTTGATCTGTCAACGCGATCTCCGTGAGGCCCGGACGTTCAGAAGAGGGCGATCAAGCGGCCGACGACTCCGGCTTCGAGCACGATCAGCGTGCCGATCGCGACGAAGACGAGCGGGACGAGCCAGTGGTCGGCGTGGACGGAGAACGCCGGGCTCCCGATAGGGTGCCCGGATGCCGCATCGCCGACTCGCAGCGCTGGCCGCCGCAGTGGTGGTCGTGGCCGCCGGTCTGGCGGTCCGTGCGCTGCCGCTGGGCGTGGTCGCCAAGTATGCGGGCGACCTTCTCTACACCCTCCTCGTGTACGCCCTTGTCGTCGCGGCCGCGCCGCGCGCCCGGCCGTTCGTGGTGGCGGCCGTGGCGCTCGGGGTGAGCTGGCTGGTCGAGTTCGCCCAGCTCACCGGCGTGCCGGCCGTGCTGTCGGCGCACAGCACGCTGGCGCGGCTGGTGCTCGGCACCACGTTCAACGCCCCTGACCTGTTCTGGTACGCGGTGGGCGCCGCCGTCGGATACGCCATTCATTCGCTCCGCACGAAATAGCCATTGACCACTTCTGTGGTGAAAGCTAACATCCGTTTACTCGAAAATTTCGGAGTCGAATAGAAAGTTTCGAATGGCGTGATGAGCAGGTTCGCCGGGCCACAACTCCTGGGGGTGTTCCTCTCGCCGGCGGCCGTGTCCGCGACCACCGCGGTCGCCGGTCCCGCCCCCGCGAACCCGTCCGCGACCACGCCTCACCATGACGACGTACGAGCCGGCTCCTACATCGCCTTCACGCCGGGCGCCGGCCGGTTCCCCCTCGTCGCCGAGGGCAGGGCGGCCCCGATCGTCGTCAGCGCGAGCGACTTCCCCGGCGTCACGCGGGTGGTGGGCGACCTGCAGGCCGACGTGGAGCGGGTCACCGGAGTGAAGCCCGCGGTCTCCACCGACACCGTGCCGAAGACCGGCGAGGTGGTGCTGGTCGGCACGATCGGGAAGAGCCCGCTCATCGACGGTCTGATCAAGGCGGGCAAGCTCGACGTACGCGGCATCGAGGGCAGGTGGGAGACGTCCCTGGAGCAGGTCGTGCAGAACCCGCTGCCGGGCGTGCGCCGCGCCTTCGTCATCGCGGGCAGCGACCAGCGGGGCACGATCTACGGCGCCTACGACGTGTCGAGGGAGATCGGCGTCTCGCCCTGGTACTGGTGGGACGACGTCCCGGCCCGCCACCGCGACGCGTTGTACGTCCTGCCGGGGCGGCACAGCCAGGGCACGCCGAAGGTCAGATACCGCGGCTTCTTCGTCAACGACGAGAACCCGGCGCTCGGCACGTGGGCGCCCGAGTTCTTCGGCCCCGGCCTCGCCCCCGGCTACGAGGGGGGCTTCACCGGCAGGTTCTACGCCAAGGTCTTCGAGGTCATGCTCCGCCTCAAGGCCAACTACCTGTGGCCTGCGGTGTGGGGCCGGGCGTTCGCCGAGGACGACCCGGACAACCACAAGATGGCCAGTCGGTACGGCGTGGTCATGGGCACCTCGCACGAGGCGCCGATGATGCGCGGCATCGAGGAGTGGAACCGGCACGCCGTGGCCGCCGTACGCGACAGCCAGGGGAACATCGTCACCCCCGGCCACGACCCGTACGGCGGGACCGGCGAGTGGAGCTTCCGCCGCAACGGCGAGGCGATCGAGAAGTACTGGGCCGACGGCATCCGCCGGATGAAGGAGCAGGGCTTCGAGGGCGTGGTCACGCTCGGCATGCGCGGCAACGGCGACGTCGGCCTGCCCGACGGCGACGGCATCGACCTCATGAAGAGCATCCTGGCCGCGCAGCGGGAGATCCTCGCGAAGGAGAGTGGGGCGGACATCACGACGATCCCGCAGGTCCAGACCCTCTACAAGGAGGTCCAGCGCTACTGGGACCAGGGCCTGCGCCCGCCGGACGACGTGACGGTCGTCTTCTGCGACGACAACTGGGGCAACATGCGCAAGCTGCCTGACCGGTCGCTGCCGGAGCGGTCCGGCGGCTACGGCATCTACTACCACTTCGACTACGTCGGCGCCGGGCGCAACTACAAGTGGGTCGACACGACCAACCTGGCCAACACCTGGGAGCAGCTCAACCTCGCCTACACCTATGGCGTGGACCGGCTGTGGGTGGTGAACGCCGGCGACATGAAGAACCAGGAGCTCCCGCTCCAGTTCTTCCTCGACTACGCCTGGGACCCCGGCCGCTGGCCGCTGGAGCGGCTCGGCGAGTGGCGGCGCGCGTACGCCGCGCAGAACTTCGGCCCGGAGTTGGCCGGTGACATCGCCGAGGTCCTCGACGAGTACGGCCGGCTGCAGTCGCGGCGCAAGCCGGAGCTGCTCAACCGGAAGATCACCGTCGATCCGGCGAAGGACCTCGCCACCGACTCCTCGGCCGTCGTCAACGACGACCGGGCGACGCCGTTCAGCCTCACGGCCTACCAGGAGATGGACCGGGTCACGGCGGAGTGGCAGCGGCTCGCGGCGAAGGCCGAGAAGATTCGCGAGGCCCTGCCGGCGGGCTATGACGACGCCTTCTACCAGCTCGTCTACTACGAGGTGAAGGCGAGCGCCAACCTGTACGAGCTGCGCAGGGCGCAATTCACCAACCTGCTGTACGCCCGGCAGGGGAGGGCGGCGACCAACCGGATGGCCGACCTCGCGCAGGCCGGGTTCGACGAGGACCAGGCCATGTCGGCGTACTACAACCAGACGCTCGCGGGCGGGAAGTGGAACGGCTTCCAGACCCAGCCCAAGATCGGCTACGGGGACGTCGAACGGTACGGCCCGAACGCGCCCTGGCAGCAGCCCGAGCTCGACAACGTGGCGCTGCCCGACGCCTTCTACCCGCACCTCAGGAGGATCGAGGTGCCCCAGGCGGCCGACATGGGCGTCGCGATCGACGGCTCGGACGCATGGTGGCCCGCGGAGACGTCCCCGGCCGTGCTGCCGGCGTTCAGTCCCTACCAGACCGCGCCGGGGCAGTACATCGAGGTGTTCAACCGGGGCGCCACGCCCTTCGACTACTCGATCACGCCGTCCGCGCCGTGGGTGAGCGTCACGCCCGCCGCCGGGAGGGTGACCGACCAGGTGCGCGCGGACGTACGCGTCGACTGGTCCCGCGCGCCGAAGGGCACGACCGAGGTGCCGATCACGGTGACCGGCCCCTCGGGCGCCACGGTGACGGTCACGGCGGTGGCCGAGAAGCCGGACGTGCGGGTGAAGGGCTTCGTCGAGGCCGGCGGGTACGTCGCGATCGAGGCCGCCCACTACACCCGGGCCGTGGACACCGCCGGGGCCGGATGGAAGGTCGTCCCCGGCATCGGCCGCACCGGCGACGGGGTCACCCCGTGGCCTGTCACCGCCGCGAGCCGCACCCCCGGTGGCGACGGCGCGCGCCTGGAGTACACGTTCACCCTGACGGGCACCGTGACGGGCGGCGGGCCGGTGAAGGTGTCCACCTACCTGTCCCCGCGCAACAACGTGCTGCCGGCCGAGGGCCTGCGCTACGCCGTCTCGATCGACGACGGCGCGCCGCAGGTGGTGAACGTCACCAAGGCCACCGGAGCCAACGACACGACGATGAACGCGCAGTGGGCGCGCAACACGTCCGACAACGCGAACGTGACCACGACGACCCACACGATCAGCGGACCGGGCGTGCACACGCTGAAGTTCTGGATGGTCGACCCGACCGTGGTCGTGCAGCGGTTCGTGGTGGACACCGGCGGCGTGATCCCGAGTTACCTCGGCCCGCCGGAGAGTCACCACGTGAGGTGACCCCCGATGACCGAGGCGGCTCCCGTTTTACCGGCACGGGGGCCGCCTCTCTATCCCTGATCGCGATCCCTTGTTATCGTCACATTGACGATTAAGGAGGTCGTGGTGGCGCTGACCGATCTGCTGGGGCCCCTCCTGGAGCCCGCCATCACCCGGGGCGGCGTGTCGACGAGCTGGGCCGAGTTGCTCGGGTTCGCGACAGGGGCGCTCACCGTCTGGCTGGTGGTCCGCCAGCACATCTGGAACTGGCCGATCGGCGTCGCGAACGTCGTCCTGCTCGGTCTCGTATTCCTGGCCGTGGGCCTGTACGCCGACGCGGCCCTGCAGATCGTCTACGTGCTCCTCGGCCTGTACGGCTGGTGGCAGTGGCTGTACGGCGGGGCCGGGCGGACCACGCTCACGGTCACCAGGACCGGCCGCGCGGAGTGGGGGTGGCTCGTGCTCGCTGGCGCCGCGGTGACGGCGCTGCTCACCGCCGCACTGGCGACCTGGACCAACTCGGCCGTCCCGTTCTGGGACGCCCTGACGACCGCGCTGTCGCTCATGGCGACCTACGGCCAGTGCCGCAAGCGGGTGGAGTCGTGGTGGCTGTGGATCGCGGTCGACTTGGTCTACATCCCCCTCTACGCCTACAAGGACCTCTACCTCACCAGCGTGCTCTACGTGCTGTTCCTGGCGCTGTGCGTGGCCGGGCTGCTCGCCTGGCGGCGCGACCCGGCCGCCCGGCCCGCTCCCGCCCCCGCGGTGACGCGATGAGCGCCCGCTACACGCATGGGCTGGTGATCGGCAAGTTCTACCCTCCGCACGCCGGCCACCACCACCTCGTCGACACCGCCGCCGAGCAGTGCGCGCTGGTCACGGTGGTCGTCGCCGCCAGCAGTGTGGAGAGCATCCCGCTCGCCCTCCGTACGGCGTGGCTGCGCGAGGCGCACCCGCAGCCCCACGTGGTGGTCGCGCCGGTGGTGGACGACATCGAGATCGACTACGACGACCCGGGGATCTGGGCCGCACACGTCGAGGTCTTCCGGCACGCGCTGGCGCTGGCCCACGGCGGCCTCGCGCCGGACGTCGACGCCGTCTTCTCGTCCGAGGCGTACGGGCCGGAGCTGGCCCGCAGGTTCGGCGGCGCGCACGTGGCGGTCGATCCGGACAGGATCCGCTATCCGGTCAGCGGGACGACGGTCCGCGACGATCCGGTGGCCGCGTGGCCCTGGCTGAGCCCGGCCGTGCGCGCCCACCTCGCCTGGCGAGTGGTCGTCGTCGGGGCCGAGTCCACCGGCACCACCACGCTCGCCCGCGCGCTGGCCGCTCACTACGCCGCACGCGGCGGAGTCTGGGCGGCGACCCGGTGGGTGCCCGAGTACGGCAGGACGTACTGCGAGGAGAAGCTCGCGTCGGCCCGCCGGGCGGCCAAGGCGGCGGGGGCGCGGGAACCGTGGCTGGACGACCTGGAGTGGGAGCCGGAGGAGTTCACGCTCATCGCTCACCGGCAGCTCGACTGGGAGGAGGCGTCGGCGCGGACCGGGTCGCCAGTGCTGTTCTGCGACACCGACGCGCTCGCCACCGCGCTGTGGCACGAGCGGTATCTCGGCACGGTGAGCTCCGAGGTCCTGCGCGTCCACGAACGGGCCCGGCACGACCTGTGGATCCACACCTCCGTCGACGGCGTGCCGTTCGAGCAGGACGGCTGGCGCGACGGCGAGCACGTGCGACACGGCATGGACCGCCGCCTGCGCGCGGAGCTGGCCGATCGCGGGCTCCCGCACGTCGTCGTCTCCGGGCCGCACGAGGAGCGGCTGAGCGCCGCAGCGCGGGCCGTCGACGATCTCGTCGCGGCCGGTCACCGGTTCGCCCCGCCGTTATGAGCTGAGCCGTTATGGGCTGAGCCGTTGTGAGCTGGATTGATACGAGAACGCATATCGATCGGGTGTCCATATGAATATTGGACATGTTCCGAACACTTTGCTTTGCTCCTGCGTCTGACGCCCCTGTGACGGACGAGAGCAAGGACATGCCATGACACGGACACTGCCGGTTGCGCTGAAAGCCGCCACGGTCACCGTCTCCCTCCTGGTCGGCGCCGCTCCCGCGGCGACCCCCGCCACCGCTGCCACCGTCACCGCCGCCGCGCCCCGGACGGACGTGGCCGCCGCGCTGCGCGCGCTGGAGACGTCGTTCAAGGGCCGCATCGGCGCGTACGCGATCGACACGGCGACCGGGAAGACGATCGGCTACCGGGCGGGTGAGCGGTTCCCGCTGCTGTCCACCTTCAAGGCGGTCGCGGCCGCGGCGGTGCTCGCCCGCACCACCGACCGCGAGCTGACGCGGAAGGTCGTCCACTGGACGGCCGACGAGGTGAAGGACTACTCGCCGGAGACGAGCAAACACGTCGAGGACGGCATGACCCTCGCGGAGCTGGCCCGGGCGGCGATCACCTACAGCGACAACACCGCGGGCAACATGCTGCTGAAGCGGATCGGCGGGCCGGAGGGGCTCACCCGCTACTTCCGCACGCTCAAGGACCCGATCTCCCGGCTTGACCGCTGGGAGACCGAGCTCAACGACTGGTCGCCCAAGGACAGGCGCGACACCACCACGCCCGCGTCCGCCGCCCGCGACCTGAGGACGCTCACGACCGGCGACGTGCTGGGCGCGAAGGACCGGTCCCGGCTGATCGGCTGGCTGCGCGGCAACACGACCGGGGACGCGCGCATCCGCGACGGGCTGCCGAAGACGTGGATCGTGGGGGACAAGACCGGCACCGGCAGCACGTACGGCCCCGCCAACGACATCGCCGTCGTCTGGCCGCGCAAGGGCGCCGCCCCGATCATCATGGCGATCTACACCAACCGCCTGGCCGCCGACGGCGCCGCAGACAACAAGGTCATCGCCCGGACGGCGACCGTGCTCGCGCGCGGCCTCGGCCGGCTGCCGTAACACCGAGATACCGCGTTATGGGGCCGACCGCGCTTTACGGCCCCATAACCTTGTCTATAGCCATTTGGGGGAGGATCGAGTGAACGCCACGGGGAAGGTGCTGCGTCTGGCCGCCATGGGAGCGGCGGCGGGCGTGCTGGTCGCGGGGATCGCGCTGCCGGCGGTGGGAGGCGCGGGCGTCGGGCTGGTGTCGGCCGTACAGGACGTGGGCCTCGAACCCCGGGACCTCGCCGAGCCCCCGCTGGCGCAGGTTTCGGTCGTGCAGGACGTGAAGGGCCACGAGATCGCGCGGTTCTACGAGCAGTATCGCGAGGTCGTCCCGCTCGATCAGATGGCCGACATCATGAAGACGGCCATCATCTCGATCGAGGACTACCGGTTCTACGAGCACGGCCCGATCGACATCGAGGGCACTGTCCGCGCCCTGGCGAAGAACCTGCAGTCGGGCGGGGTGGCCCAGGGCGGCTCGTCGATCACGCAGCAGTACGTCAAGCAGGTGCTGCTCAACTCCGCCCAGACCGAGGCGGAGAAGAACAAGGCCCTGGAGGCCAGCTACGCCCGCAAGCTCAACGAGCTGCGCTACGCGATGGGTGTGGAGAAGAAGTACTCCAAGGACCAGATCCTGGAGAAGTACCTCAACATCGCCTACTTCGGCGCGGGCGCGTACGGCGTCGAGGCGGCGGCCAAGCGGTTCTTCGGGGTCGACGCGAGCAAGCTGACGCTGCCGCAGGCGGCCACCCTGGCGGGAGCCGTGCAGGACCCCAACGCCACCGACCCCAACCTGGGCAAGACCAGCCGCGACCGGCTGCTGAAGCGGCGCAACGTCGTGCTCGACCGGATGGCGGAGCTGGGCAAGATCACCAAGGAACAGGCGGCCGAGGCGAAGAAGGCCAGGCTCGGCTACAAGGGGACCCCGCTGCCCGGCGGCTGCGAGTCGAGCAAGTATCCGTACTTCTGCGTCTACGTGCGCAACGAGATCCTCAGCAACCCCGACTTCGGCAAGACGGCCAAGCAGCGCCTGGCGTTCCTCAACCGCGGCGGCCTGACCATCAGGACCACGATCGACCCCACGATGCAGGCCGCCGCCGACAAGGCGATCAGGAAGTGGGTCCACCCCTCCGACAACCCCGTGGCCGCCGAGGCGCTGGTCCAGCCCGGCACCGGGGCGATCAAGGCGATGGCCGCGAGCCGTCCGTACGGGACGCGCAAGAGCAAGAACGAGGTGTCCTACAACCTCGTGGCCGACGTCGCGCACGGCGGCGGCATCGGCTTCCAGGCCGGCTCGACCTTCAAGACGTTCACCCTGCTCACCGCGCTGAAGCAGGGTATGAAGATCAACGACGGGTTCAGCGCGGGCGCCGGTTACACCGCACCCGGCTACTCGTCGTTCAAGACCTGCGCGGGCAAGCCCATCGGTGACCCGAGCCATACGGTCACCAACGACGAGGGGTCGCCCGGCTGGCTGACCCTGCAGACCGGCACCTGGCACTCGGTCAACACGTTCTTCATGATGCTGGAGCAGCGGGTCGGGCTCTGCGAGGTGGTCAAGACGGCCAAGTCGCTGGGCATCCACCGCGCCGACGGCGCTCCGCTCCAGGAGTACGAGACGTTCACGCTCGGCATCAACGAGATGGACCCGGTGACGGTCGCCAACGCCTACGCCGCGATCGGCGCGCGCGGCAAGTACTGCGCGCCGATGGCGATCACCCGGATCACCGACAGCACCGGCAAGACCACCGACTACAAGCCGAAGTGCCGCCAGGCCCTCGACCCCGAGGTGGCGGACGCGGCGGCGCACGTGCTGTCCGGCGTCCTGACCAAGGGCACGATGGCGGCGGTCGGCGGCATCGGGCGTGACGCGGCGGGCAAGACCGGGACCAACGACCTCTCCTCCTCCGCCTGGTTCGCGGGGTTCACGCCCGACCTCGCCGGCGCGGTCAGCCTCGGCGACCCCCGTGGCACGTCGAAGTACAAGCTGAACGGCGTCACGATCGGCGGCCGCTACTACGGCTCGGTGTTCGGCGCCAGCGTTCCCGGGCCGATCTGGAAGGACACCATGCTGAGGGCCCTGCGCGGCGTGCCCGCGACGGACTTCACGCCGGTCGACGGCGAGCGGTTCGGCGGCTGCGGCGACAGTTGCCGGGGCCTGGTGTCCGTGACGCCTCCGACGGGGGGCGACGGCCCGACCGGAGGCGGCGACACGCCGGTGACGATCCTGCCCAATTAGTCGTCCAGCGCATCGGCCGTGTCGAGGACGCGGAAGAGCCGGGTCAGGTTCGTCCAGCGGAGGATCCGCAGCACCTGGCCGGCCGGCGCGATGAGGGCGAGGTCGCCGTTCCTGCCGCGCAGGGCGTGCACCAGGCGCACGAGCAGCCCCACGCCCGTGGTGTCGATGAACCGCACCTCGCTGAGGTCGATGGCCAGCCACGGTCCGTGGGCCTCGATCTGGGTGAGCAGCGGCTCGCGCAGGTGCCGCACCGCATGGAGATCCAGCTCTCCGCGCAGCCCGAGCACCCACCAGCGGGTGGGGGAAGGGGGTTGTGCCGTCCACGTCTCCACGGTGGTTCCCTTCGCTCTCCTTGGCGCCGGGGACCACCGGGGGAGCTAGTGCCCCTCCCGCCAATCTTTGCCCCGTCGCGTCGCCCAGAGCGGCACCTCGCTGCGTTGTCGTCGTCGCTCGTAGGCTCCGCTACGAGCTCCTCCTCCGCCTTGCGATGCACCACTCTGGCCACCGCTCCGTCCGGGCAGATCTTGGCGGTCGCGGCACTCGGGGAAGTCCGGGGCGACCGACGAAGCGCTTCGACCGACGCGCCGAGTGACCGTACGAGCTGAGCCGTACTCAGGGTAACAATCCGCCTCCGGTGCGTCGATCGAGTGAAGCAAAGCTTCCGTGGTCACGACGGAGTTGAGTGGCTATTGTCACGATCCATGGGGGTTAAGCGCACGCTGAGGCGCCGATTGGTGCTGATCGGGGGAATCGTCGCGCTGGCCGTCGCGGGATCCGCGCCGCTCGACGAGGAACTGTCCAGGGCCGTCGCCGTCGCCTACGCCGCCCAGGGGGCCCTGCCGTACTCGTGGGGCGGGGGACACGCGACGCGGCCGGGTCCGTCGAAGGGGACCTGCCGGGGGTACAGCGGCTCGGTCAAGCCCTGCCCGGCGAGCCGGACGCGCGGCTTCGACTGCTCGGGCTTCACCCGATGGGTGTACGACCTGGCGTTCGGCGACGACGTGCTCGGCCCGGGCAACACCGACGACCACATCGGGCGGCTGCGCCGGGTCGGCGTGCCGCAACCCGGCGACCTGGTGTTCTACGGCAGGCCCGGCAGAACCCACCACGTCGGGGTGTACGTCGGGGGAGGAAAAATGATCAACGCGTTCGCCACCGGGACGCGCATCCGCATGGACGACGTGTCCGTGCTGGATGACCTGCTCGGTTACTACCACTACCGAGCCTGATCCCTATGCTTGCCCCCGTTATGGTAAAACTCCGGGTTTTGGGGCGGATCACGGCGGAGGTCGACGGGCGCCCCGCGGACCTCGGGACCTCGCTCCAGCGCGCCGTTCTGGCCCGGCTGGTCTGCGCCCAGGGACACGTGGTCTCGACCGACCGGTTCGTCGACGACCTGTGGAGGGGCCAGCCTCCGCCGCGCGCGCTGGGCGCGCTCCAGGTCTACGTCTCCAACCTGCGGCGGGCACTGGAGCCGGGCCGCGCCCCCCGCGCCGCCGCCCGCGTGCTGGTCAGCGCTCCCCCCGGCTATCGGCTGGCGCTGGAGCCCGGCGACGTGGACGCCTGGCGCTTCCCCCGGCTGGTCGAGTCCGCCGCCGGCCTGCTCACCGAGGAGCGGCACGCGCAGGCGCTCGAGGTCGTGGACGAGGCGCTGGCGCTGTGGACCGGCCAGGCGTACGCGGAGTTCGGCGAGGAGGAGTGGGCCGTCCCCGAGGTGGTCCACCTGGACGAGCTCCGGGCGGTCGCCGTGGAGTATCGCGCCGAGGCCGGGCTCGCACTCGGCCGCCACGCCGAGGTCGTTCCCGAGCTGGAGCGCCACCTCACCGCCCATCCCCTGCGCGAGAACGCCGTACGGCTGCTCGCGCTCGCCTACTACCGCGCGGGGCGGCAGGGGGAGGCGCTGGCGGTCCTGCGCAGGACGCGCGGCCTGCTCGCCGACCAGCTCGGCGTCGATCCCGGGCCCGCCCTGCGCGCGCTGGAGGCGGACATCCTCGCGCAGGCCGGGTCGCTCGACGCGACCCCGGTGGCCCGGGCGGCTTCCGCGCGCGTGGTCCCCGCCCCGCCGCCCGCCCCGACGCACGCGCAGGAGCCCGCCCAAGAGCCCGCGCGCATGGTCGGCCGTACGGCCGAGCTGTCCCGGCTGGCCGCCGCGGCGGAGCGGGCCCGGGCCGGTTTCCGCATCGCCTGGCTCGGCGGCGAGGCGGGCTCGGGCAAGAGCACCCTGGCCGACGCGCTCGTGCGACGCCTGACGGCCGACGGCTGGCAGACCGTGGTCGGCCGCTGCCCCGAGACGACCGGCGGCGTGCCGCCCGCGTGGGCGTGGAGCGAGGTGCTGCGAGAGCTGTCCGCGACCTGCACGCCCGAACCCGGGACCGCGGCCCGGCTGGCGCCCCTGCTGACCGACGACGCCGCGCCCGTGGGCCAGTTCTGGCTGGCGCGGGCGGCCGGCGACTACCTGGAGGGCGTGCCGGGACCGCTGCTGATCGTGCTGGAGGACGTGCACCGGGCCGACGAGGAGACCCTCCAGCTCCTGCGCCACCTGGCCGGCCGCCTGGCGCGGACGCCGGTCCTCGTCCTGCTGACGCACCGGCCGGCCGAGGCAGGCGACGACCTCACGGCCACCGGGGCGGCGCTCGCCGTGCAGGCGGTGGAGAACATCACCCTGGGCGGCCTCGGCGAACGCGAGGTGGCCAGGCTGCTCGCCGAACGTTCCGGCACGGAGGTCGACGAGGCCACGGTGCGCACGATCACCGAGCGGAGCGGAGGCAATCCGCTGTTCGTGACCGAGACGGCCCGGTTGCTCGCGGTGGACGGCCCGTCGGCGGCCCACGCGCTGCCGCCCGGCGTGCGCGACCTCATCCGCAGGCGTCTGGCCCGGCTGCCCGCGACGGCCCGGACGACGTTGCGCAACGCCGCGGTTCTCGGCCGGGAGGCCGACGCGGACGTGCTGATCGCCATGCCGGGAGCCGACGAGGAGACCGTGCTCGACGGCCTGGAGGCGGGCGTGCTGTCCGGTCTGCTGGAGGAGCCGCGCCCCGGCCGCGTCCGGTTCGCCCACGTGCTCGTCCGCGAGACGCTGTACGAGGACATCCCGCGGCTGCGCCGTACGCGGATGCACGGCAAGGTCCTGGCGGCGCTCGAGCGGGTGCGCCCCGGCGACGTGGGAGCGCTCGGGCACCACGCGCTCGCCGCCGCGACCACCGCGACCGCCCTGACAGCGGCCGAGTACGCGGCGCGGGCCGCCGGCCAGGCGACCGCGTTGTACGCGCACAGGGAGGCGGCGGCGCTGCTGGAGGGCGCGCTGGGCGCGCTCGACCTGGTGAGCGGAGGGGCCGACGACGCGCCCCGGGACGTCCGCCTCGACCTCCTGTGCCGCCTGGTGTCGGCGCAGTCGCACGCGGGCGATGTGATCACAGCGGTGCGCAACCGGGCGAAGGCGCTCGCGGTGGCCCGCCAGACGGGGGATCGCGACGCGGTGGCGCGGGCGGTGTCATCGCTCGACGCGCCGGTCATCTGGACCATCCAGCCCGGCCGCGCGCTCGACGCCGATCTCGTCGCGGCGATCGAGGAGTCGCTGCCCGCGGAGGCGGGGGAGCTGCGCTGCCGGATGCTCGTCGCCCTCTGCCACGCACTCGAAGGACACGACGCGGAGCGCATCGAGGCGGCGAGCGCGGAGGCGCTGGCGATCGCGGACGCGCTCGGCGACCTCCGCCTGCGGTGCATGGCGCTCAACGGCCGCTACTGGGTCTGCCTGACCCCGGACAGGCGGGACGACCTGGAGACGCTCGGGCACGATCTGCTGGCCGCCTCGGCCGCCGCCGGGCTCCTCGGCTACCAGACGCTCGGCCACTTCTCGCTGCTCATGGTCGCGCTCAGCCGCAACGACTGGACCACGGCCCGCCGGCACGCCGACAAGGCCATGGAGCTGTCGACGAGCGGCCAGCTCGGCCTGGCCCTCGGCATCCTCGCCTTCCTCGACGCCCTGCACCTGCTGGTCAGGGGCGAGTTCGAGCGGGCCGAGAGCGTCTACACGCAGCTCGGGGAGCGGCTGGCCCGCACCGGTGACGCCAACGGCGCGATGGTGGGGACGGTCGGCCGCTTCGTGGTCAAGCTGGCCGCGGGGCAGGTCCACGAGTCGGTGGAGGAACTCGCCGCCCTGTGGGAACGCCTGCCGCAGGACGTGGCCGAGCTGTACACGCGGGCGCTCGCCGGGGCCGGCCGCCTGGAGGAGGCCCGCGCGGTGTGGGCCTCCGCGCGGGTTCCCCGCCAGGACTACTACTGGCTCGTGTTCATGTCTCTGCGTGCGGACAACGCGATCGCGCTCGGCGACCGGGCGGCGGCCGAGGAGTGCTACCGCCTGCTGCTGTCGTCCGACGGCGAGCTGGCCGGCCTGCACTCGGGCTCGGTCACGCTCGGGCCGGTCGCGCACACGCTCGGCGACCTGGCGGCGTTCCTGGGCCGGCCCGGCGACGCCGAGGTCCACTACCTGCGGGCCGCCGAGGTCGCCCGGCAGGTCGGCTCCCCCCACTGGGAGGAGGCCGCCCGCCAGGCGCTCACGCGGCACCGAAGATGAGCCGCTCGCGGCGGAGGTGGGCGCGGCGCATCAGCGCCAGCATGACGACCAGGACGGGCCCGGCCAGCTTGCGCAGCTCCGCCAGCTCCTCCGGCCGCGCGTGCTGCTCGATCCTGGGCAGCTCGAAGCGCACGTCGCCGCCCTTGCGGACGTGCTGCTCCATCACCTCCCAGTCCTTCCCGGAGACGTGCCGCATGATGATCGGGAAGATCGTGCGCTCCTCCTCCTGGATGTGCTCGTCGAGCAGGTCGGCCAGCCGGCGCAGCGGCTTGGCCAGCTCGGCCGGGTCGCCCGCGACCGCCTGGATCTCCTCGAGCAGCGGGTCGAGCTCGGAGTGGTCCTCGCTCAGCTCGCTCAGGTCTATCTCGGCGCCCGCAGAGCGGACGAGCAGCGGCCACAGGTGGTCGTCCTCCGCCTTGTGGTGATGGTGGATGCCGCGGCACAGCTTGGTCGCGTACTCGCGGATGGCGGCGGCGCGATCCGGGCCGCACGGCTGCCGGCCCGCGGCGATCTCGGCGGTGACGTCGGCGAGCCGCCGGGAGTCGGTGCGCATCGCCCGGTGCGCGATGCGGAAGCCCAGCAGGTTGGGGGTGTCGGACATCGGAAGCCCCTTCGTGAACGTGGAGAACGGTGGTGCGTCACGCTCACTGTGCGGCCCGGCACTTGGGGTCGATTAAGACCCTACTTAAGACGATTCCCATGGGACGGGAGATAGACATGGGGAAAAGCCGATAGCTTGTTCCCCTATGGACAGGCGATGGGTGGGACCGGACGGATACGAGATCGTCCCCGCGTACCGCCGCGACCGTCAGGTGCTGCGGGTGCGGCGCAACGGCCAGGTCGTCGCCGACTGTCTTTCGGTCGAGGAGGTCGCCCGGTATGTCGACCTCGCCGACCTCTGCGAGGTGATCCCGCTGCCCGCCAGGGCCAGCGACGCCCGTACGGCCGTCAAATAGCCTGCTCACAGGCGTAACAGCGGCGGGGCCTGGGCACTCAGAGTGCCGAGGGGGAATCGATGCGCCTGCCTGCCAGCCTGCCGGTCTGTCTGCCTGTCTGTCTGCCTGTCACCGTCACCGTGCTCTGCGTCGCCGCCGGCGGCTGCGCGTCGGCGCCCGCGGGCCCCGCGGCAGAGACGCCGGTGTACGTGCTCAACCTCCAGAACTCCGAGCGGGGCAGGGCCGAGCAGCGCCCGGCGAACCTCGTGCTCTCGGAGTTCAGCACGATGAGCGGGGTCACCTGGCGGACCTGGGGGCCGACCCGGGCGACCGGCGCGGGCAAGCTCAGCGGCACGTGGTGCCTGCCCGAGTGCGTGGACGCGCCGTACGCCGCCACGGTGACGCTGAGCAGCGTGATCCCGGTCAAGGGGAAGGGGTACTTCAGCCGGTACGCGATCACGGCCGACGTGCCCCTCCGGCACCGTCCCGAGGCCGACCTGTCCGGGGTGCTGCCGACGCCCTGAGCCGTGCCCTGAGCCGCGCGCCGGAGGGAGATTCGAATTCGCGCACACCGCCGTGGCCGTGTATGGTTACACCTGTCCGCAGCGCGAGAGCGGCAGGCGGACCCGCCCCTATAGCTCAGTCGGCAGAGCGTCTCCATGGTAAGGAGAAGGTCAACGGTTCGATTCCGTTTGGGGGCTCTAGCCGGAAAGTCCTATCCAAGCAGTGTTTCTGACTGAGCGCTGCGGGGTGGGGCTTTCGGCTTGGTGGGGATGCCTCGCATTCTCATCGGAAGACCGATCTCGATCATGGCTGATCCCGATGCGCGAATAGCCGTACAGGTCGGGTATCCTTGCGTGGCCGGATCCAGTTTCCGGTCGAGGCGGAGTAGCTCAGTCAGGCAGAGCAAGCGGCTCATAATCGCTGTGTCGCCGGTTCAAGTCCGGCCTCCGCTACTACCCTGCCGGGTCACCTGAACAAGGGGACCCTGGTGTGGGTTGTCCAGTAGTCCCGAACGCAGAAAGGCACTCCCACGTGGCTGCCGCAGACGTTAGGCCGAAGATCACGCTGGCCTGCCAGGAGTGCAAGCACCGTAACTACATCACGCGGAAGAACCGGCGCAACGACCCGGATCGGCTTGAGCTGAAGAAGTACTGCCCCAACTGCAAGACGCACCGGGCGCACCGCGAGACCCGCTAGTTACGGCGCGGACCGCACGCACTTCCGACACCGGCGTTCCCTGCGGGGGCGCCGGTTTGTCGTGTCCGGAGCGATGTGGGCCCGTGTTCGCCGGCGTGAGTCTGTTACGGTACGGCTCACCCTGCTCATCAGAAGGAGCCCGGCCCGATGCCTTTGAACCGCGATTTCGTCGGGCGGACGTACGAGTCGTCCGCGCCCTACGAGGTCAGCCGTGTGAAGATCAGCGAGTTCGCCACCGCGATCGGCGACTCCAACCCGATCTACCACGACAGGCGGGCCGCCGTGGCGGCCGGGCACCCGGACGTCGTCGCGCCGCCCACGTTCCCCATCGTGTTCAGCCTTTTCGGGACCGGTGACGCGCTCGCCGACCCCGACCTCGGGCTCAACTTCGCGATGGTCGTGCACGGCGAGCAGCGGTTCGAGTACGAGCGGCCCATCCACGCGGGCGACGAGCTGGTGTGCACCTCGACCGTCGCGGAGATCCGCAGCGTCGGCCGCAACGAGTTCCTGACCCTGCGCAGCGACGTCTCGACCACCTCGGGTGAGCTGGTCTGCCGGACGTACAACATCATCGTGGAGCGGGGAGGGGCGGCCTGATCATGGCGGCGACGGTCAAGTACGACGAGGTGGAGACCGGCCAGGAGATCCCGGCCGTCGAATACCGGGTCCGCCGGGTGGACCTGGTGAGGTACGCCGGCGCGTCGGGCGACTTCAACCCCATCCACTGGAACGAGCGGTACGCGAAGGCGGTCGGCCTGCCCGACGTCATCGCGCACGGCATGTACACGATGGCGCAGGGCGGCCGGTTCGTGACGGACTGGGCGGGCGACCCCGGCGCGGTGGTGGAGTACGGCGTCCGGTTCTCCTCCATGGTCGTGGTGCCGGACGACGACAACGGCGCGACGATCACGATCAGCGGGGTCGTCGAGGACAAGCGCGAGGACAAGCGCGTCGTCGTGGCGCTGACCGCGAGATCCGGCGACGCCCGCGTCCTGTCCAAGGCCCGCGCGGTGGTCCAGCTCTCCTGAGGCACCCCCTCCTGGCCGGCCTCTCCTGGCCGGCCCGATTGGCCGTGGCGGTGCTGGGTAGCGGTCGGATCGTGAGCGAGCGAGACATCGAAGCGAAGAACGAGCCGGTCACCACCCAGCGGGAGCACGGCGACGTGGCCGGCGTCGCCGCGGAGACCCAGGACCCCGGCAAGGCCGGCGACGCGCACGGCGGCGCGCTGCCGCGCCCGCGGGCGCAGAACGCCAGGGAGGCCGCCGAAGCCGCGGGCCCGGAAGAGATCACCGAGGTCAAGCGGGACGTCGCTCCCGGCGGGACGATCGAGACCGCGCTGACCCCCTCGGGCGAGCCGTCGGTGGTCGCCTCCCAGCTCCTGTGGGACGGCAGTTCCGCCACGTCGAGGGTCGACGAGTCGATCGCCGAGGCGGAGCGCGAGCACCGGGAATAGCTATCCTGTTCGTCGGGATGTTCCGGGTGCGAGGAGACCGATGGCTGACCGGTTGGCAGGGGTGCCGCTCGCCCCGTACACCACTATGCGGACGGGCGGCCCGGCCCGGGCGTTCACGCAGGCGCAGGAGCAGGACGAGCTGGTCGCGGCCGTGGCCGAGGCCGACCGTGACGGTGAGCCCGTGCTGGTGCTCGGCGGCGGCAGCAACCTCGTGGTGTCCGACGACGGGTTCGACGGGCTCGTGGTGCGGGTCGCCACCCGGGGCGTCGACGTCACGGTCGAGGACGGGCGCGCGCTGGTCACCGTGCAGGCGGGGGAGGACTGGGACGCCCTGGTCGCCCGCTGCGTGGCCGAGGGCTGGTCGGGCGTCGAGTGCCTCTCGGGCATACCCGGGCTGGTGGGCTCCACCCCGATCCAGAACGTCGGCGCGTACGGGCAGGACGTCTCGCAGACCGTCGCCGCCGTCCGTGTGTACGACCGGAAGACCGGCGAGGTGGGGGACCTCACGGCGGCCGAGTGCGGCTTCGCCTACCGGCACAGCGCGTTCAAGCACGACCCCGGCCGGCACATGGTGCTGGCCGTCACCTACGCCCTGGAGCGCTCCCCGCTGTCGGGGCCGGTGGCCTACAAGGAGCTGGCCGTGCGCCTCGGCGTGGAGATCGGCGCCCGGGTGCCGCTGGCCGACGCGCGTGAGGCGGTGCTGGAGCTGCGGCGGAGCAAGGGCATGGTGCTCGACCCCGACGACCCGGACACGCGCAGCGCCGGGTCGTTCTTCACCAACCCCGTGCTGAGCCCGGAGGAGGCGGCGGCCCTGGCCCTGCGGGCCCCCGGCCATCCGCGCTGGGACATGCCCGACGGCACGGTCAAGATCCCGGCGGCGTGGCTGATCGAGAACGCCGGGTTCCCCAAGGGCTACGAGAGGGGCCGGGTCCGCATCTCGACCAAGCACACGCTGGCCCTCACCAACCCCTCCGGCGAGGCGGGCGCGGCCGAGCTGCTGGCGCTGGCCCGCGAGGTGCGCGACGGCGTGCACGAGAAGTTCGGGGTGTGGCTCGTCAACGAACCCGTGCTGGTGGGAGTAAGTCTTTAGCTCGGTTAAACTGGGACGACACCGAAGGGGAGTAGTCCGAAATCCACTGATCGACACACTGGCGGTTCGTCCGCCCGGTCGTGGAGCCCTCGTGGCGGACGAGACCTTCGGCCCGACAGTCATGATCACATGCTGCCGGGCCGAAGTCGTGCCCGAACTCCCCGGGTGTCGTACGGCGGCCCGGTCGCACCCCCTGTAGGAAGGCGACCCCGTGCAAGCCCTCTGGATCTCCCTCGTCGTCATCTTCGTCGCAGAGCTGGGCGACAAGAGCCAGCTCATGGCCCTGACCTTCGCGACCCGGTTCAAGACGGCGCCGGTGCTGGCCGGCATCACCGTCGCGACCGCGCTCGTCCACCTCGTCAGCGTCGGCGTCGGCAGGGTCGTCGGCGACGCCCTCCCCACCACCGCCATCTCGATCATCGCGGGCCTCGCGTTCCTCGCCTTCGCGGCGTGGACGCTGCGCGGCGACGAGCTCACCGAGGAGGAGAAGGGCAAGGCCGCCCGGACCACCCGCAACGCGTTCATCGCCGTCGCCGTGGCGTTCTTCCTCAGCGAGCTGGGCGACAAGACCATGCTCGCCACCATCACGCTGGCCACCCAGCACGGCTGGTTCGGCACGTGGGTCGGCTCGACCGTGGGCATGGTCGCCGCCGACGCGCTGGCCATCCTGGTCGGCCGGTTCCTCGGCTCGCGCCTGCCGGAGAAGTGGATCAAGTATGGCGCGGCCGCCGCGTTCGCCGTCTTCGGCGTGCTGCTGCTGGCCGAGCCCCTGCTGGCCTGACTCTCGTTGGCCTGACTCTCGTTCGCCTGACTCTCGTTCGCCTAATCGAGGAGAGACAGGCGGTGGGCCGCGGCGGCCGCCTCGCCCCGGGTCGACACGCCCAGCTTGGGCAGGATGTTCGACACGTGCACGCTGACGGTCTTGGCCGAGATGAACAGCTCGGCCGCGATGTCCCGGTTGCTGCGCCCGGCCGCCACCAGGCGCAGCACCTCCAGCTCGCGGGGGGTCAGGTCGGCCTGCCGTACGGGCTCGGACGGCGTGGCGTCGGACTGCGTCGATCGGGATAGGGGAGAGCCGACGCGGCGGGCCAGCGTCTCGATCTGGGTGACCAGAGGGGTGGCGCGCAACGCGACCGCGAGCGGGCAGGCCTCGCGCAGGCGCGCCGAGGCCCCCTCGCGGTCGCCGCTCGCGGCGGCGGCCATGGCGCCGTGGAGCAGCGCCTTGGCCTGGACGTACGGACGGCCCAGCCGCCGCCACGCCTCGGCCGCGGCGTCGAACTCGCCCCGGTAGACCAGACCGAACGCCTCGTTCACCGGCCCGTCGCCCAACTTGACGGCCAGACGGTCGCCCAGCTCCCGCACATGCGCCACCCGGTCGGGGGCGACCGGAGCCGCCGCGTCGCAGACGTACCGGACGGACGCGAGCAGCCGCCCGGCGAGCATGGCCTTGCGGGCCAGCGGCGGGTCGTCAAGCGCCGCCTCCAGCACGTCGAGGGCCGCCAGCGGCTCACCGCGCAGCAGGTGCCACGCGAGACGCAGGCGGGCGTTGTTCGTCCACTCCTGCGTCTGCTCGTCCCGGTGCGGGGAGAAGGCGCCGACCTCGGTGAGGATGTCCTGCGCCAAGTCCTCCTCGCCGCGCGCGATGGCGATGTCCGCGCGGACGCGCAGCATGTGCCACCGGTTGCGCAGGGTCGGTCCCATCGTCAGGGACCGCTCGATGATCTCGACGGCCTCGTCCCACCGGCCGAGTGACTCCAGCGCCTCCGCCCGGTTGTTGGCGATGAACGTGCCCTGGTGGCGGAACCTGCCGTACCGCCGGGCGAGCTTCTCACCCTCGAGCGCGAGCGCCACGGCCTCCTCCGAACGGCCGAGGTTGTCGAGAGCGTCGACGTTGTTCGCCAAAGCGCGCAGGATGATACGGGGCGAGTTCAGGCGGGTGCCCATCGCCAGCGCCTGCTCGTTGGTCGCGAACGTGGTCTCCAGGTCGCCGTTGATGGAATGTCCGAGCGCGAGGTTGATCAGGAGGTCGGCCTCCTGCACCTCGTCGCCCATCTCGCGGGCGATGCGCAGCGCCTCCTCGGTGAGCGCGGTCCCCTCGGCGACCCCGTCGGAGCACATCAGCGCCTGGCCCAGCCGGGTCAGCACGAGCGCGCGGACGTCGCCCGGCTGCGGGACCAGCCGCTCGGCGCGCCACAGGTACTCCAGGCTTCCCGGCCTGCCCTTGTGCGCCTTGACGTTGGCCATGCGGACCAGCAGTTCGGCCACCCGCTCGGGGGAGGTCCGCTCGTCCAGCTCGGCCAGCGCGCCCCGCACGTACTTCTGGCTCTGCTCCATCTCGCCGCTGAGGAAGGCCGCCTCCGAGGCGCGCTCCAGCACCGTGCAGTGGTCGTAGCCGATGCGCTCGGCGGCGTCGGGGACCTTGTCCCACAGCGTCAGCACGCGTTCGAGGAGCTGGATCTGCTCGGTGTAGGCGAACGACTTGGCCGCCTTCTCGGCCGCCTCCCACGCCGAGATCAACGCCCACAGGTCGTCGCGGGCGGAGTACCAGTGGTGGGCGATCTCGATGGCCGCCCGGCCCGGGGGCACCAGGGCGCGGTCGCGGTCGATCTCCTCGGCGTACCGCGCGTGCATCCGCGCGTGCTCGCCGGGCAGCAGCTCGTCGTGGACCGCCTCGCGGATGAGCGCGTGCCGGAACGCGTACGCCCCGCCGTCGGCCACCTGCAGCACGTTGGCCGCGATGGCCGGCCGCAGCGCGTTCTCCAGGTCCACGTCGGACAGGCCGCTGACCGCCGCGAGCAGGGCGTGCCCGACGCGTACGCCCCCGGCGGCGGCGATTCTGAGCACCCGCTGGGTCTCCTCGGGCAGCCGCTCCACCGAGCCGATGATCAGGTCGTGCAGCGAGTCGGGGAACGAGCACTCGTCGCCGCAGTCGAGCAGCGCCTCCACGAACAGCGGGATGCCGCCGCTGCGGTCGAAGACCCGGTCCACCTTGGCGAACTCGGGGGTCACCCCGAGAATCCCGGCCATCTGCGCGGCGACCTCGTCCTGGGTGAAGCGGGGCAGGTCCACCCGCACCACGCCGTCGACCCGCCCCAGCTCGGCCAGCACCGGCCGCAGGGGATGGGTGCGGTGCAGCTCGTCCGAGCGGTACGTCATGACCATCAGGACGGGAGCCGACTTGAGGTTGCGGCTGAGGAAGGCGATGAGGTCCCGGCTGGAGCGGTCGGCCCAGTGGATGTCCTCGATGACGAGCACCACCGGCCGCCGCTCGGCGAGGCGCTCGAGCAGGGCGAGGATCAGCTCGAACAGCCGGGCGCGGGCCGACTCGGTCTCCCCGTCGCCACTCGGCTCGCCGAACTCGGGCAGCAGCCTGGCCAGGTCGCGGGCGGCGCCGTCGGGCAGCAGGGCGGCGACCTCGGCCGCGCCGCACTCCCGGACGAGCTGCCGCAGCGCGGCGGTGAACGGCGCGTAGGCCAGGCCCTCGGCGGACAGCTCCACGCAGCCCCCGACGAGCACGTGGGCGCCGTCCTGTGCGGCCTGCTCGGCGAACCGGCCGGCGAGGCGGGTCTTCCCCACGCCCGCCTCACCGCCGATGAGCACCGCCGCGGTGGCCTGCTTGCGGGCCTGGTCGTAGGCCTCGCCCAGGGTTTCCAGCTCCGCGCCCCGCCCGACGAAAACGGGGCTCACCGCCCGGCGTGTCATGTCGTCAAGCATGTCATGACCCTTTGTATGGCTTCGCCTGGTTTTCCGGTCAGACCTATGTGGCCTGTGGGACTCACGGCGGCTGAAAGGCCCGGCCGGGAGGGAGGGTCCGGCCGGGCCTTCGTGCGCGTTTCATGAGAGGCGGAGCTTGCCGAAGGCCGCACGCAGCCGGCGCTGGCCGGACCGCTGCTGAGCCTTCCTGCCCGCCTGCGCCTGCCGGGCGAGGCGGTGGTCGGCGGCCTCCTCCTGAAGGTCGGTCGCCCGGCTGATCATTACCTGGTACTGCAGTTCGGGACCCATCGCGGTGTCTCCTTGTTTCGGATCTCTTTCCGTACTCCTCAAGGTTCGGTCTAAGGCGTGGTGCGGCACATCGGGCGGATGCCCTATCTCTGGCCGGGCCTTGCGGCATAGGACTTCTAAGGCGGCTAAGGCGATGCCTTAGGAACGCCGGGATCCCCGGGTTTGGAATCATTCCTCGTGGTCGGGGATGCTGGTGTCGTGCCAACTATGACTACTCCGCTCGCGGAGGTCGCCTCCTCACCCTCGACGCTGCGGGCGTTCCTGCACGGCCTTCCCGGGGTCGACAGGGTCGGGGCGGACGCCCGGGCCGCGATGCTGGGCACGCGATCCATCAAGACGACCGCCAAGAAACAGGCCATCGACCTGGCCATCGGAATGGTCGACCTCACCACCCTGGAAGGCGCGGACACCCCCGGCAAGGTCAGGGCGATGTGCGCCAAGGCGGTGCGGCCCGACCCCACCGACGCGTCGGTGCCGCCGGTCGCCGCCGTCTGCGTGTACCCCGACCTGGTGGCGACCGCCGTCGAGGCGCTGGGCGGGTCCGGCGTGAAGGTGGCGTCCGTCGCCACGTCGTTCCCCAGCGGCCGGTCCTCCCTGGAGGTGAAGGTCGCCGAGACGTCCCTCGCCGTCGCCGCCGGAGCATCCGAGATCGACATGGTCATCGACCGCGGCGCGTTCCTCGCCGGCGACTACCTCAAGGTGTACGAGGAGATCGTCGCCACCAAGGAAGCCTGTGCCGACGCGCATCTGAAGGTGATCCTGGAGACCGGCGAGCTCGCGACGTACGACAACGTGCGGCGGGCCTCCTGGCTGGCGATGATCGCCGGGGCGGACTTCATCAAGACATCGACCGGCAAGGTGTCGCCGGCCGCGACGCTCCCGGTGACGCTCGTCATGCTGGAGGCCGTGCGCGACTTCCTCGCCGCGACCGGCCGCAAGGTGGGCGTGAAGCCCGCGGGCGGCATCCGCACCACCAAGGACGCGATCAAGTATCTGGTGCTGGTCAACGAGACCGCCGGGCCCGACTGGCTGCACGCCGACTGGTTCCGCCTCGGCGCCTCCTCGCTGCTGAACGACCTGCTCATGCAGCGGCAGAAGATGGCCACCGGCCGGTACGCCGGTCCCGACTACTTCACGCTGGACTGAGGGCTGGACTGAGGCATGTTCGAATACGCACCCGCGCCCGAGTCGCGGGACATCGTCGACATCCGGCCGTCGTACGGCCTGTTCATCAACGGCGAGTGGGTCGAGCCGCAGGGCGAGGAACGCCACAAGACCGTCAACCCGGCCACCGAGGAGGTGCTCGCGGAGGTCGCGTGGGCGGGGGAGGCCGACGTCGACCGCGCGGTCCAGGCCGCGGCCAAGGCGTTCCCCGTGTGGTCGGCCATGCCGGGCGCGGAGCGGGCCAAGTACCTGTTCCGGATCGCCCGGATCATCCAGGAACGGGCGCGTGAGCTGGCCGTCCTGGAGACGCTCGACAACGGCAAGCCGATCAGGGAGTCCCGCGACGTGGACCTCCCGCTGGTCGCCGCCCACTTCTTCTACTACGCCGGCTGGGCCGACAAGCTGTCGTACGCCGGGTTCGGGCCCGACCCGCGTCCGCTGGGCGTGGCCGGTCAGGTCATCCCGTGGAACTTCCCGCTGCTCATGCTGGCCTGGAAGATCGCGCCCGCGCTGGCCTGCGGCAACACGGTCGTGCTCAAGCCGGCCGAGACCACGCCGCTGACCGCGCTGGCGTTCGCCGACATCTGCCGCCAGGCCGACCTGCCGCCGGGGGTCGTGAACATCGTCACCGGCGCGGGCGAGACGGGCGCCGCGCTCGTCAATCACCCCGGTGTGGACAAGGTCGCCTTCACCGGCTCGACCGAGGTCGGCCGCCTCATCGCCAGGAGCCTCGCGGGGACCCGCAAGAAGCTCACGCTGGAGCTCGGCGGCAAGGCCGCCAACATCGTGTTCGAGGACGCGCCGCTGGACCAGGCCGTCGAGGGCATCGTCAACGGCATCTTCTTCAACCAGGGCCACGTCTGCTGCGCAGGGTCCCGGCTGCTGGTGCAGGAGTCGATCGCCGCCGACCTGCTGGAGGCGCTCAAGCGGCGCCTCGGCACGCTGAGGCTCGGCGACCCGCTGGACAAGAACACCGACATCGGCGCGATCAACTCGGCCGAGCAGCTCGCCAAGATCCGCGAGCTGTCGGAGGCCGGCGAGGCCGAGGGAGCCGAGCGGTGGTCGCCCGCCTGCCCGATTCCCGATCGCGGCTACTGGTTCCCGCCCACCGTCTTCACCGGTGTGGCCCAGTCGCACCGGATCGCCCGGGAGGAGATCTTCGGGCCGGTGCTGTCGGTGCTGACCTTCCGCACCCCCGCCGAGGCGGTGGAGAAGGCCAACAACACGCCGTACGGGCTGTCGGCGGGCGTGTGGACCGAGAAGGGCTCGCTCATGCTGTGGACGGCGTCCCGGCTGCGGGCCGGCGTCGTCTGGTCCAACACGTTCAACCGGTTCGATCCGACCTCGCCGTTCGGCGGCTACAAGGAGTCGGGCTACGGCCGCGAGGGTGGGCGGCACGGTCTGGAGGCCTACCTTGCGGTGTGATCATTCCTCCGGCCGCCCGTCCGGCCGGTCGCTCGGCAGGTGCGACGACGGGCAGCGCCGTCGCCTGGTCCGCCGGGCCCGCGCGGGGGCCGGCGAGGGCTTCTCCCGGGGCCGCCGCTCCCGTCGCTTCGCCGTACGGCACGGCTGGTTCGCGCACCGCGGCGGCGTGTGCCGGTGCGGCCAGACCTATCAGCCGGCCCGTCCTCTGGAGATTGGAACCTTCGATGAGTGAGCGCACCGAACGGTTGAGCGTGCGCAAGACGTACAAGCTGTTCATCGGCGGCGCGTTCCCGCGTTCGGAGAGCGGAAGGTCGTATGTCGTGACCTCCTCCAAGGGCGACTTCCTCGCCAACGCGGCCAGGGCCTCGCGCAAGGACGCCAGGGACGCGGTCTCGGCCGCGCGGAAGGCGTTCTCCGGCTGGTCGGGGGCCACGGCGTACAACAGGGGCCAGATCCTGTACCGGATCGCCGAGATGCTGGAGGGCCGTCGCGCCCAGTTCGCCGCCGAGGTCGCCGACGCCGACGGTGTCTCCGCGAAGAAGGCGGGCGAGCTGGTGGACGCCGCGGTGGACCGGCTGGTCTGGTACGCGGGCTGGTCCGACAAGATCGGCGCGGTCCTCGGGTCGGCCAATCCGGTGGCCGGGCCGTACTTCAACCTGTCGAGCCCGGAGCCGACCGGCGTGGTCGCGGTGGTGGCCCCGCCGGCGGGACCGCTGCTGGGACTGGTCAGTGTGATCGCGCCGGTGATCGTGACCGGCAACACCTGTGTGGTGGTCGCCTCCGAGGGCGCGCCGCTGCCGGCGATCACGCTGGCCGAGGTGCTGGCGACCTCCGACCTGCCGGGCGGGGTGGTGAACATCCTCACCGGCTCGGCCGCCGAGATCGCTCCCTGGCTCGCTGGCCACATGGACGTCAACGGCATCGACCTGACGGGCGCCGACCCCGAGCTGGCGGTCACGTGTGAGGAACTGGCCGCGGAGAACCTCAAGCGGGTGCTCCGGCCGCCGGCCGATCGCGTGGACTGGCTCGCCGACCCCGGCATCGAGCGGATGACGGCGTTCCTGGAGACCAAGACCGTCTGGCATCCGATCGGGATCTAGCCCTTCGCCAGGGCCAGGAGGAGTTCGGCGTTCGAGCCGGTGTTCTTCATCGAGCCGAGGAAGCGTTCGAACCCCTCCTGGTCCTGCAACGCCCGGCGCAGCCGCCAGATCAGCGGCTGCTCCGCGGGGTGGAGCAGCAGTTCCTCGCGGCGCGTGCCGGAGGCGACGACGTCGACGGCGGGGAAGACGCGGCGGTCGGCCAGGCTCCGGCTCAGCTTCAGTTCCATGTTGCCGGTGCTCTTGAACTCCTCGAAGAGGTTGTCGTCCATCTTCGAGCCGGTCTCGACCAGCGCGGTGGCGATGATCGTGAGCGAGCCGCCGTCCTCGATGTTGCGGGCGGCGCCGAGCACCTTCTTGGGCTGGTGCAGGGCCCCGGCGTCCATTCCGCCCGTCAGCAGGCGCCCGCCGCTCGGCGCGGCCATGTTGTACGCCCGGCCGAGGCGGGTGATCGAGTCGATGAGCACGACCACGTCACGGCCCGTCTCCACGAGCCGCTTGGCCCGCTCGACGGCGAGTTCGGCCGCGGTGATGTGGTCCTGCGGCGCACGGTCGAAGGTCGAGGCGACCACCTCGGCCCGGACCGACTCGCGCATGTCCGTGACCTCCTCGGGCCGCTCGTCCACCAGGACGACGATGAGGTGGCATTCGGGGTGGTTGGTCGTGATGGCGTTCGCGATGGCCTTGAGGAACATCGTCTTGCCGGCCTTCGGCGGGGCGACGATCAGGCCGCGCTGGCCCTTGCCGATCGGCGCGAACAGGTCGATGACCCGCGTGGCCAGCACGTTGCGCGTCGTCTCCAGGCGCAGCGGCTCGTCGGGGTAGATCGGCACGAGGTCGGCGAAGTGCGGCCGCGCGGTGTCCACGGGCGCGCCGTTGACGACCGTGACGGCGGTGAGCGTGCCGTTCTGGGCGATGCCGCGGACGTGGTCGCCGCGGCGCAGGTCGAGCGCGTCCGCGAGCGCGGCCGGGACGGTCACGTCCTTCGAGCCGGGCAGGTAGCCGTTCGTACGGATGACCGTGTTCCTGCCCGACCTGTCGAGCAGGCCGGTGACCTCGGTGGTTCGGGTGTTCTTCGTTCGGGCCGGCGTGGTGCGGGAAACGCTGCGCGGCTTGGGAACGCTGAGAGTGCTGGTGGTCATGGGGCTCCTTGGGTATCGATGAGAGTTCATGCTGATGGGACTGGCGGGGAAAGGCGGGAGCGGAGCGGGAGGAGGCGAGGACCGCGGCGAAGGACCGGCGGAGCGGGCTTCGCGAGGCTCGGAGGTTCCTCCCGGCGCAGCGTCTCGTTCAGGAGGACGATGAAAGCCGACCAGGCGTGCTGTGCGCGTATGGGCTCATCAGTGTCACTGACGGTGTCACTGGCGGTCGGACCGCGGAGCCAGAACCATACGGCTTGTCGCTGACTATAACAGGCTCACTTGATGTGGCAATTCCCTCGAGAGCTATCGGGCCTGGAGGGCGTCGAGCGCCACGGCCATGGCGATGACCAGGCGGCGGTCGAGGCGCGGGTCGCGGATCTCGATGGCGTACCGGTCGCGCAGGCCCCACCTGCGGTCCACCGAGAACGCGATCGAGGCGCCGATGCTGAAGTCGAAGTGGTACGGCAGCCACTCCAGCGAATCGGAGAACCGGCGCAGCAGGGCGACCGCCAGGCGCAGCTCCCGCCCGGTCAGCGTCGGCAGTCCCGGCTGCTGGAGGTGCCAGGTCGAGCGGAGCAGCGACCGGCCGAAATCCTTGCGGAACGTCCCGATGGGGTTCCCCGTGTCGTCCACCACGTCGTACTCACCCGCGAGGTCGAGGACCTTGCGCGCCTTGAACCCGGCCAGCGTCGCCTGCCGGGACTCGTCGGTGTAGAGCGTCACCTGCTCCTTGAGCGCCATCCGCTTCTGCTCGGCGAAGGCCACGGCCTCGCCTTCCGAACCGTCGGGGAGAGCCACATGGACGACATACCTGTTCACCATCATGGTGATTTTCTGGCGCAGGTACAGGCGGGTCTGTGCCTGCAGGGTCGCTATATCCATATGAGACTCCAAGGACGGTCTTTTGCCTCCCTATATGCCCTCTTCCCGAAGAAGATCACCAACGAGACGCCACTGAATCGACGACCCGGCGGGCTGGACGACTTCAGTGACCATAACCACACTTTTCGGGCTTGATGCAACAAGGCGAGATCCCTATAAGGTAAGGCTTACCTAATCACTGTCTCGGCAGGGAGCCCTGTATGTTTCTCCGGCACCGCGGTATCGGTCTCGGTATCGGCGCCGTCGCGGTCGCACTCTCACTGGCTGCCTGCGGCGCATCCTCCGGCACCGGCGCCGGTAGCGGCTCCGGCTCCGGCGCGCCCGCCGCCGAGGCCGCCAAGAAGGCCGTCGCCAAGGGCGGCGCGGACTTCGGCACCGCCGCGGAGAAGACCGCCGCGATGGGCACCGACGCCAAGCCGGGCGAGTGGCCGCGCACCGTCACCCACGCCATGGGCACGACCGAGATCAAGGCCCCGCCCACGCGGGTCGTCGTCCTGGATGTCGGAGAGCTCGACAACGTCGTGTCCCTGGGCGTCAAGCCGGTCGGCTTCGCGCCCAGCGAGGGCTCTCCCGAACTGCCGTCCTACCTGAAGCAGGACGCCGGCACCCCGAAGAACGTCGGCACCATCAACAACCTCAACCTGGAGGCGATCGCCGGGCTGCGCCCGGACCTGATCCTCGGCAGCCAGTTGCGCGCCGCCGAGCAGTACGACGAGCTGTCGAAGATCGCCCCGACCGTTTTCTCCATCCGTCCCGGCTTCACCTGGAAGGAGAACTACCTCCTCAACGCGGCGGCCCTCGACAAGACCGAGGAGGCCAAGGCGAAACTCGCCGAGTACGACCGCAAGGTGAAGGACCTCGGCGCGAAGCTGGGCGACGACAAGCCCGTCGTCTCGATGGTGCGTTTCCTGCCCGACGGCGTGATCCGCCTCTACGCCAACGCCTCCTTCATCGGCACCATCCTCCAGGACGCCGGCGTCCCGCGCCCGGCCAACCAGAACATCCCCGACCTCGCCGCCGAGGTGAGCGCGGAGAACATCGACCAGGCGGACGCGGACGTCATCTTCACCGGTGTCTACGGCGATCCGAAGGCCACCGACAAGTCGGCGGTCCAGGGCAATCCGCTGTGGAAGAACCTCAAGGCGGTCAAGGCCGGGCACGCCTACGAGGTCCCGGACGAGACCTGGTATCTCGGCCTCGGTGTCACCGCCGCCATGGAGGTCGTCGGGGATCTGGAGAGGTACCTCGCCGGATAGGCGCACGCGGTCCCTCCCCGGCTCCGAGAAAGCGAACGAATGTCCCGTGCCACCCGACGCCGCATCGGCCCGACGGCCGGGGGCGCGCTCCTGCTGGTCCTCGCCGGACTGCTGGTCCTCGCCGTGCTGCTCAGCCTCGCGGCAGGCAGCCGCCAGATCGCGCCGAGTGTGGTGGTGGACGCCCTGATACACGGTGGGGTGCACGGCGGCGGCAGCGACGACGCCCAGGTCGTACGGTCGTTGCGGGTGCCTCGCACCCTGATCGGGGTGATGGTCGGCGTCGCCCTCGCCGTGGCCGGCACGGTCATGCAGGGCATCACCCGTAACCCCATCGCCGAGCCCGGCATCCTGGGAGTCAGCCAGGGCGCCTCGGTGGGCGTGGTGTGCGCGATCGCGTTCCTCGGAGTGCACTCGCTGAGCGGTTATGTGTGGTTCGCCTTCGCGGGCGCGGGGATCGCGGCGGTCGCGGTCTACGTCATCGCCAGCGGCGGGCGCGGCGGCGCCACCCCGGTCAAGCTCGCCCTGGCCGGCACCGCGATGAACGCCCTGCTCGCCTCCGTGGTCTCCGGCATCACGACGACCGACGCCGAGGCCCTGGACGAGTTCCGGTTCTGGCATGTCGGCTCGATCAGCGGCCGTAGCGCTGAGATCGCCGGTCAGACCTGGCCGTTCCTCCTCGCGGGGCTGCTGCTGGTCGCCGCGATGGCCCGGGGACTCGACGCGCTCGCGCTCGGGGAGGACGTGGCCAAGGGGCTCGGCCACAACGTTCCCCTGCTGCGGATCCTCGGAGGCCTCGGCGCCACCGTCCTGACCGGCGTCGCGGTCGCCGCCGCCGGTCCGATCGCCTTCACCGGCCTGGCCGTCCCGCACATCGCGCGGGCTCTCGTGGGCACCGATCACCGCTGGGTCCTTCCCGCGGCGGCCCTGCTCGGTCCCGTGATGCTCCTGGTCGCGGACGTCCTCGGCCGCATCGTCTTCCCGCCCTCGGAGGTGCCGGTGGCCGTCATGACCGCGCTGCTCGGCGTGCCGTTCCTGATCGCACTGGTGCGCAGGAAGGCGGTGGTGGCGGCGTGACGATGCCCGAAAGCCCCACGCGCCCCACGGGCTTTTCCGTCCTGCGCGCGGGGCGGGGCAGCTTCCTGCTGCACCGCAGGGCGACCCTCGTGGCCATCCTGCTGGGCGCGGTGCTCGCGGTGACCGCCGTCGTCTATCTGTGCGTCGGTGAGTCCTTCGTCGGTCCCGGGGAGGTCGTCCGCGTGCTCGCGGGGCAGCCGAGCCCCGACGAGTTCGTGGTCGGCACCCTGCGGATGCCCCGCCTCGTGGTCGGGCTGCTCGCCGGCGCCGCCTTCGGCGTCGCAGGATCGTTCATCCAGACCGTGGCCCGCAACCCGCTCGCCAGTCCGGACGTGATCGGTGTGACACAGGGCGCAGGCGCGGCGACCGTCGCCGCGATGACCTTCGGCGTCACCGCGCACAGCACCCTGCCGTACGTCTCGATCCTCGGCGGCCTGGCCGCCGCTTCGCTGGTCTACGTCTTCGCCTGGCGCAGGGGACTGCACGCCGCCCGCTTCGTGCTCATCGGCATCGGCATCTCGGTGGCCCTCGGCTCCCTGACACAGCTGCTCCTCACCAAGGGCGACTACCTGGTGGCCCAGCAGGCCAAGGTCTGGCTCACCGGATCGCTCAACGGCCGCGGCTACGACCACGCCGCACCGCTCGCCTCGGTCCTGCTCGTGCTGACGCCGGCGCTGTTCTGGGCGGCCCGGGCCCAGCGCACGGTGTCGTTCGACGACGACACGGCGACCGCTCTCGGCGTACGGCTCGGCCGGGTCCGCCTGTGCCTGACCGTCCTCGGCGTCGTCCTGGCGTCGATGGCGACGGCCGCGGCAGGCCCGGTCGACTTCGTCGCGCTGCTCGCTCCGCAGATCGCCCGCCGCCTCACCCGCACCGCGCACATCCCCCTGGTCGGCTCCGCGCTGACCGGCGCCCTGATCGTGACCGTCGCGGATCTGCTGGCCCGCAGGCTGTTCTCGCCGATCGAGCTGCCGGTCGGCGTGTTCACCGCGGCGGTGGGCGCCCCGTATCTGATGTGGCTGATCGTCCGCACTCGCAGCCGTTCCGGAGGCACCGCATGACCGGCAACCGCCTGAGGGCCGAAGGGCTCGTGCTCACGTACGAGGACCGCACGGTCGTGGACGGCCTCGACCTGGAGATCCCGGACGGGCGGGTCACCGTCATCATCGGGCCCAATGCGTGCGGCAAGTCCACCCTCCTGCGCGCGTTGGGCCGGCTGCTCAAGCCGCGGCGCGGCTCGGTCCTGCTGGACGGCACCGAGCTGGCCCGCATCCCCACCAGACGAGTCGCCCAGGAGATCGGGCTGCTGCCGCAGACCCCGGTGCCGCCGGAGGGGATCACGGTCTCCGAACTGGTGACCCGCGGGCGGCAGCCACACCACAAGTGGTGGCAGCAGTGGACGGAGGCGGACGAGAAGGCCGTCGGCGAGGCGATGGACCGCACCGCGACCGGCGATCTCGCGGAGCGGCCGGTCGACGAGCTGTCCGGCGGCCAGCGGCAGCGGGCCTGGATCGCGATGGCCCTCGCCCAGGACACCGGCCTCCTGCTGCTCGACGAGCCGACGACCTACCTCGACATCGCGCACCAGGTCGAGGTGCTCGACCTGGTCAGGCAGCTCAACCGCGAGCGCGGCCGGACCGTCGTCGTCGTCCTGCACGACCTCAACCAGGCCGCCCGCTACGCCGACCACCTCATCGCCATGAAGGCGGGACGCATCGTCGCCCAGGGCGCACCGAGCGACATCATCACCGCCGATCTGGTCCAGGAGGTCTTCGGACTGACGTCGGTCGTCGTGCCGGACCCGGTCACGGGCGGCCCGCTGGTCGTTCCGGGCGCGCCCTGGCAGCGCGGATAGGTCCCTGTGATCTCAGGGTTGAGGGCTCGGGGTTTTCTCAGGGTTCCTCGTGGAACGTGATGTCCATGGCCGTCCGTTGAACCGGATGACGAAAGGAGCCGATCGATGTACCGATCGAGACAGCACAAGATCATCGCTGGCGTCTGCGGAGGGATCGCGGACCGGTACGGCATGTCGCCGACGGTCGTGCGGGTGCTGTTCCTGCTGTCCTGCATTCTGCCCGGTCCGCAGTTCGTGGCCTACCTCATCATGTGGGTGCTGTTCCCCAAGGCCCCGGCCGCCTCCGCCCCGGGCTACGACTACTCGTACGGGCGCAGGTAGACGCCACGCATCGCGCGGGCCCGTTTATGCTCACATCAGGAGAGGTGAGCGATGATGCGGCAACGGCCCCTGACGCTGGTCCAGGACGACCTGGTCGACTACGAGAAGGCCATGGAGCGCATGGCCGCGCTCGTCGAGGAACGGCAGGACGACGCGCGGCCCGACACGTTGTGGCTGCTCAGCCACCCGCCGGTCTTCACGGTCGGCAAGCGGACTCTGGAGACCCACCTGCCCGACCCGTCGGCCGGCATCCCCGTGGTGCCGACCGGCCGCGGCGGCCAGCTCACCTATCACGGGCCCGGGCAGCTCGTCGGCTATCTCATCGTGAAGCTGCGGGCCGGCGAGGGCGTGGTCGACTACATCCGCGAGGTCGAGCTGCGGCTGGTCGAGGCGCTGGGCAGGCTCGGTGTCCCGGCCGAGCGGCGCGACACCCCGCCCGGGTCGGAGCTGCTCACGGGCGTGTGGACCCGGGACACCGGGCGGAAGATCGTCTCGATCGGCATGCGGTCGAGCCGGTCGGTCACCAGCCACGGCTTCGCGCTCAACGTGGACGGCGACCTCACGCCGTGGGACCTCGCGGTCCCCTGCGGGATGCCCGACGTGGAGATGACCTCGATCGCCCACGAGCTCGGGCGGGCCTCCATGGAGGAGACCCGCCGAGTCGTCGCGGAGGCGTTCGAGGCCTCGGGAGTTCCTGGCTCGTGAGTTTCTAGGGGGTCAGGCGACGGGCTCGGGCTCGCCGACACCGTCGCCGACGTCGTCGACGGTGCGGCGGGGCCCGGCGAACCAGTGCTTGGCCGACAGGTGCCACCACAGGGCGATGCCGACGAGCACGGCGCCCACGGCGATGGGGGCGTAGTTCACCGACGTCCAGGCGAAGTCCTTGTTGCCCGGGACGCCCGCGGGGGCGATGGGCAGGATGAAGTAGATCGAGATGATCGCGATCTCGATCACGGCGATCCAGGACAGCGCCTTGTACTTGCGTCCAAGGGTCCACGGCCCGGGCTGGAAGGAGTCCCCGGCGCGCAGGCGCAGCCAGATCGGGATGAGAAACGCGAGGTAGAGCCCGATCACCGCGATGGACACCACGGCGAGGAACGCCACGGGGGTCGTCGTGCCCTCGGGCGCGTAGAGCGCGGGCAGCGTGATCAGCAGCGCGCCCCCGCAACCGCCGATGATCGCGTTGACCGGCGTGCGGTTGCGGTCGACCTTCGACCACAGCCGCCAGCCCGGCACCGCGCCGTCGCGGGAGAACGCGTACGTCATCCGCGACATCGAGGTCACGCAGCTCATGCCGCAGAAGAACTGCCCGACCGTGGAGATGCCGAAGATGACGGTGGCGAGGGTGGACGACAGCGACGAGGTGAAGATGGCCCCGACGAAGCCGCCCTCGGCGTCGACGGCGCCCACGTTCGTGGCCGCGAACAGGAACGACAGCAGCAGGATCCAGCCGCCGATCGCGGAGTAGAAGATCGACTGCCACAGGCCCTTGGCCGCGGTGCGGGCCGCGCCGTGGGTCTCCTCCGACACGTGGGCGCAGGCGTCGAAGCCGGTGATCGTGTACTGCGTGAGCAGGAAGCCCAGCGGCAGCACGTACAGCCAGAACGCCGGGCCCGAGTCGCCGTCGCCGAAACCGGAGTGGTTGAACGTCTCGAACAGGAAGCCCACGCTCTGGTGCTTCGACGGGCCGAAGATCAGGATCAGCACGACGGCCGCCGCGCCGAACACGTGCCACCACACCGAGACGTTCTGCAGCAGTGAGATCAGGCGGTGGCTGAAGATGTTGATCAACGCGTGCAGCACCAGGACGATCGCGAACAGCAGGAACGTCTGCTGCAGCGCGTTGCCGTTCGCCCAGGAGTCGCTGAACCGGCCGATCGTGATGTTCAGGAACGTCGCGCAGCCGTAGTCGACCGACGCGGTCACCGCGATCAGGCCGATCAGATTGAGCCAGCCGGTGAACCAGCCGTGGACCGGCCCGCCCAGCTTCGCGGCCCACCAGTAGATGCCGCCCGCCGTCGGGTACGCGGAGACCAGCTCCGCCATGCAGAACCCGATGATCAGGATGAACGCCGAGATCAGCGGCCAGCCGACCGAGATCGCAAGGGGCCCGCCGTTGTTCCACGCCTGGCTGAAGGTGGTGAAACACCCGGCCAGGATCGAGATGATGGAGAAGGAGATCGCGAAGTTGGAGAACCCGCTCCAGGTGCGGGCCAGTTCCTGCTTGTAGCCGAGTTCCGCTAGTCGTTTGGCGTCGTCGTCGAGGGCTTGCGCCACTGAGGCCTCCTCTAACCGGTGCGGAGTTTCCGGACGCCGTCGAGCAGGCGTCCGAAGCGTGGATCCCCGAGGTCGCGTACGGCTTGGGCGAACTTGTCGGCGGCCTCGGCGGAGTAGTCGAATCCGGGCAGGGCCCCATCGCGGACCAGCCCCTTGTGGATGACGAACCAGAGCGTCCAGGTGAGGTTGGACATGATCAGGTTGAGTCGCACCCGGGGGACGTGCTCGTCGTCGCCGAAATAGGCCCGCGTGAGCCGTACGACCTGGTCGGGGTCGAAGTCGGACTCGGCGGCGACGTCCCCCAGCTCGAAACAGGGGTCGTTGTTGCCGGAGAGCTGGTAGTCGACGATCCGGACGCCGTCGCGGGTCGCGATCAGGTTCTCCGCCAGCAGGTCGTTGTGGCAGGGAACCGTGGGAAGCGGGCGCCGGGCCAGCGCCTCCTCGATGCCGATCACGGCCGGCAGCACGTCCTCGTACCCGGCGGGGAGGGCCAGGCCGTGGGCGCGGCAGCGCGCCACATACTCGCGGAGCTTGTCGAAGATCGAGAAGTCGTTGCCGAAGCGGGGGCCGGCGTGCAGGCGGCGGCAGGCGTCCGCCACCTCCTCGATCCGCGCGGCCACGGCCGGAGCGTCGAGGGTGACCCCCTCGACGTACTCCAGGAGGAGGACGCCCGGCAGCACGTGGACGACGCGGGGACCGATCCCGGACGACGCCGCGGCGACCGTGTTGGCGATCTCCCGGTCGAGCGGGATGCCGAGTCCGGTCTCGGCGATGCGCGGGTCGAGCACCCGCAGGAGCCAGCGGTCGCCGTCCTCGCTGTCGACCCTGGCGATGTGGTGGCTGAGCCCGCCCTTGATCGTCGTGAAGGTCAGCGGCCGGCCGGCCCAGGCCGTGACGAGATCCATTGCGTCTGCGACGGGATCTGGCATGCCCGGCTCCTTTTGGTCTACCTTCAGACCATTGATCCGATTGTCTGGGCCGGGTGTTACAGGACGGTACCGATGTCGCAACTTCCCGCAGACGCCCGCGCCGTCGTCATCGGCGGCGGAGTGGCCGGATGCAGCGTCGCCTATCACCTCGCCCGGCTCGGCTGGACCGGCGTGATCCTGGTCGAGCGGCACGACCTCACCGAGGGCACGACCTGGCACTCCGCCGGCTTCGTCGGCCAGCTCAGGTCCACCGTCACGCAGACCCGGATGATCATGTACTCGGCCGGTCTCTACCCGGAGTTGCGCGAGCTGACCGGGCTCGATCCTGGCTGGCACGGCGTGGGCGGCCTGCGCCTGGCCACCACCCCCGAGCGCATGGAGGAACTGCTGCGCCAGGCCGGAGCCGCAGAGACGTACGGGCTCGACCTGGAGGTGCTCGACCCCCGGGGCACGCTCGACCGGCTGCCGCTGCTCGAGGTGGGCGACGTCCTCGGGTCGCTGTGGCTGCCCGGGGACGGGTGGCTCGACCCGGCCCGGCTCGGTCACGCCCTGGCGGAGGGCGCCCGCAGGCTCGGCGTACGGATCTTCACCGGAGTGGAGGTCACCGGCATCGACGTCCACGACGGCCGCGTGACCGCCGTACGGGTGCACGGTGGGGACGGCGAGCACGTCGTGCGCACGGAGACCGTCGTCAACGCGGCGGGGGCGGCGGCCGGGGTGGTCGGCCGGATGGCCGGGGCCGACATCCCGATCGTGCCGATCAAGCACCAGTACGTGGTGACCCCGGCGTCCGGCGTCCCGGCGGACACGCCGACCGTCCGGGACCCGGACAACATCGTGTACTTCCGCGAGGAGGACGGCGGCATCCTCGTGGGCGGCTACATCAGGAGCCCGCAGGTCTGGGACACCGCCCGGCCGCTGTCCGAACCCCGCACCCTCTTCACGCCCGACATGCCGAAGTTCCGCGAGTCGTGGGACTCGGCGGTCCGGCGGGTGCCGTCACTGAAGCCGGTCGGGGACGGCGACGACCCGGCGGCGTTCCGCAAGGTCGTGCACGGACCCGAGGCGTTCACGCCCGACGGGGAGTTCCTGCTTGGGGAGACCGCGGTCGCCGGGCTCTGGGTGGCGGCCGGCTTCTGCGTGCACGGCCTGGCCGCCGCCGGCGGTGTGGGCAAGGTCATGGCGGAGTGGATCGTCGAGGGCGCTCCGGAGTACGACGTCTTCGGCATGGACGTCCGCCGCTTCGGCGGGCACGCCCGATCCGCGCGCTGGGCCCGCGCCAGGGCCCTGGACTCCTACAGCACGTACTACGACATCGTCTATCCCGGTGAGGAGCGCACCGCCGCCCGGCCACTGCGCCGTTCGCCCGCCTGGGTGCGGCACGAGGCGCTGGGCGCGTCCTTCGGCGAGAAGGCCGGCTGGGAGCGGGTCAACTGGTATCCGCCCACCGCGGATGAGGACGTGGCACGGCCGAGGGGCTGGGCGGGCCGGGTCTGGTCTCCGGCGATTCGCGAGGAGTGCCTGGCGACGCGGGACGCCGCAGGGCTGTTCGACCAGACGTCCTTCGCCAAGCTGGAAATATCCGGATCCGTCGCTGACCTGGAACGGCTCGCGGGCAACACGCTGGACCGGCCGGTCGGCTCGGTCGTCTACACCCAGTTGCTCGACCGGCGCGGCGGCATCGAGGCGGACGTGACCGTGACCCGGCTGGCGGAGGACCGGTTCCGCCTCGTCACCGGCACCGCGTTCGGGGTCCACGACGCCGCGCTGCTGCGCCGTCACGGGCTCGCGGTCGCCGACGTCACCTCCGCCTACGCGTGCTACTGCCTGTGGGGGCCTCGCGCGTACGAGATTCTGGCGTCGCTGACCGACGACGATCTGACCTTCGGCTATCTGCGGGCCGCCGAGATCAGCGTGGGGCACGTCCCTGTGCTCGCCCAGCGGGTCACGTTCGTGGGCGAGTTCGGCTGGGAGCTCTACTGCCCGTCCGAGTACGGGCTGACGTTGTGGGACTCCCTCCTGGAGGCGGGCCTGCCGCACGGCATGCGGCCGGCGGGCTACCGCGCGCTCGACTCGCTGCGGCTGGAGAAGGGCTACCGCGTCTGGGGCCTCGACGTCACGCCCGAGACCACCCCGCTGGAGGCCGGGCTCGGCTTCGCCGTACGGCCGGAGCGCCGGGCCGCCCTGCCACGTCCCCGTACGGCGCTGCGCTGCCTGGTGCTCGACGACGAGCGTGACGTCTGCCTGGGCGGCGAGCCCGTCCGGCTGGACGGCCGTCCGGTCTCCCGCGTGACCAGCGGCGGCTTCGGCCACCGGGTCGGCCGCTCGATCGCGTACGCCTACCTGCCCGTGGAGGTGGAGATCGGCGGCAGGGTGGAGATCGGCGTCAACGGCCGCCGCGTGGGCGCCGCCGTCACCCGTGAGCCGCTCTACGACCCGGACGGCTCCCGCGTCAAGGCCGAGCCCTGGGCGGCGGCCGGTAGGTGACCGGTCACGGGGGCAGTTCGCCGCGGGTGGGCAGGCCCTGCCAGGAGCTGTGGCTGGCGACCGCGAAGGCGGCCACCGAGATGCCGCGCTTGAGGCGGTCCGCCGGGTGCAGCCCGTCGAGGATCGCGCTGAGGTAGCCCGCGACGAACGCGCCGCCGACCTCGGAGGGGTCGACCGCGGTCACGGGGGCGGCCTGGGTGTCGTAGCGCAGGCCCTCGATGGTGGCGCTGGCTCCCTTGGCGCCCCTGGTCACGACCAGTTCGGGCGTGGACGCGAGCACGGGCTCCACGAGCATGAGCTCGTCCTGGGTCGCGAAGAGCACGTCGGCCGAGGCGGCGAGTTCCGTGAGCCCCTGCCGGGCCTCCTCCGCGCTCTCCCACAGGTTCGCGCGGTGGTTGACGTCCACGGAGACGAGCACACCGGCGTCCCTCGCGATTTTGACGGCATGGTGGACGGCGCTCCACGCGAGGCCGCTCAGCCCGAGGGTGACGCCGGTGACGTGCAGGATCCGCGCCGACTGGACCGCCTCACCGGGCACGTCGCCGGTCGACAGGTGCGATCCGGCCGAGCCCTCCCGGTAGTGGACGGCGTGCGAAGAACGGCCGATGCGCCGCTGGCGGAGGATCAGCCCGGTCGCCGCCGTCTCGTCCACGCGTACGTTGGAGACGTCCACGCCTTCCCCGCGCAGCACGGTCAGCGTGCGCATGCCCAGTTCGTCGGCGCTGACCCGGCCCAGCCAGCTCACCGTGTGGCCGAGCCGGGCCAGGCCGACCGCCGTCGTCAGCTCGGGCCCCTCCACGTCGAGGCGGATGGTCATGTCATGCCGGAGCCGGTCGCCGGAGACGACGCCCAATGCCTCTCCGAGCGTGAAAACCTGGGTCATGCCGTAAGTCCGCGGGATCGCACCCGGAAAGCATGACAGAGCCTGATCCGCCCGGGAAAGTCCTCGCTCAGGCGCCGAACGCGTCCACGGCGGCCTGGCAGAAGGCCTTCAGGTCGTCCGGCTTCCGGCTGGTCACCAGAGTGTTCGGGCCACTCGTGCAGACCATGACCTCCTGGTCCACCCAGGTCGCCCCCGCGTTGCGCAGGTCGGTCTGGAGGCTTGGCCACGAGGTCAGCGTGCGCCCGCGCACCACGTCGGCCTCCACGAGGGTCCACGGCGCGTGGCAGATCGCCGCGACCGGCTTGCCCGCGTCGAAGAACTCCTTGACGAACCGTACGGCCTCCGGCCGCATCCGCAGGAAGTCGGGGTTGGCGACCCCGCCGGGGAGGACCAGCCCGTCGAATTCGGCGGCGGAGACCTCCCCGGCCACGGCGTCCACAGGGAAGGTGCCGGCCTTGTCGAGATGGTTGAACGCCTGGATCTGCCCGCGCTCCACCGAGACCAGCCTCGGCGTGCCGCCCGCCTGCTGGACGGCCTTCCACGGCTCGGTGAGCTCGACCTGCTCGACCCCTTCGGGGGCGACGAGGAATGCGATGGTCTTGCCCTGGATCATCGTGCTCCCCTTTCTTCGCGTTTTTGCTCCTTCTTGACGTCGCGTGCCCCGCTGACCGCGATCTATGCCGTTCGCTGGGTAGGGGAGGAACATGCCCGTGCTGGTGGGGACATCTGGGTGGCAGTACGCCGACTGGCGTGACCTCGTCTACGGCGGCGTACCCCAGCGACTGTGGCTGGAGAGCTACGGCGAGATCTTCGCCACGGTCGAGAACAACAACGCCTTCTATCGGCTGCCGAAGCGGGAGACGTTCGAGTCGTGGCGGGAGCGCACGCCGCCCGACTTCGTCATGGCGGTCAAGGCCAGCCGCTTCCTGACGCATATCAAGCGGTTGAAGGACCCGGAGGAGCCGGTCGAGCGGTTGATGGGCGTGGCCGAGGGCCTCGGCCCCAAGCTGGGCCCCATCCTGCTGCAACTGCCGCCGACCCTGCAGGTGGACGCCGGGCGGCTGCGGGCCTGCCTGGCCCGTTTTCCGCGTGCCGTACGGGTCGCGGTCGAGCCGCGGCACGCCTCGTGGTGGACCGACGAGATCCGCGCCCTGCTGACCGAGTTCGGGGCCGCGTTGTGCTGGGCGGACCGGCTCGGCCGGCCGGCCGGCCCCCTGTGGCGTACGGCCGACTGGGTCTACCTGCGCTTCCACGAGGGAGGGGCGGAACCCTGGCCCAACTACGGCCGGCGTGCGCTGCGCAGTTGGGTGGACCGCCTGGGGGACGTGCCGGACGCCTACGTCTACTTCAACAACGACCCCGGTGGCGCGGCCGTACGCAACGCGATCGCCTTCGCGGAGCTGGCGTGCGCGCAGGGGCGGGACGTCAGCAGGGCCCGGCTTCCCGAGCGGACCCCCGAGCCCGTCCGGTCGTGACCGGACGGGCGAGTGTCACCCCCGACATGACGGATCAGGCGCGGCGGTCGTCGGCCGCGTGACGCCCGCCCGCCACCAGCTGGTCGGGGGACGACTGCTGGGCGGGTACGGAGAGGCGGTTGTGCGGCGCGGTGGGCCGCTCGGCGCGCTCGGCCCGGTCGTCGACGCCGTCGCGATCCCTGTCGACCTTCGGATACTGCTTGGTGACGGGCTCGGCGGCCGGGGTGGACGTCGAGGTCGTCGAGGTGGTCGAGGTCGTCGTGTTCGTCTCCAGACGGCGCTCCAGGTCGCGCTTCTCGGCCTCCAGGCGGGACACGCGGTCCCGCTCCGCGAGGCGCGCCTCACGCGCCCGGCGGCGCTTCACTGCGGCACGGCGCATGCCGGCCGTGATGAGCAGCAGGCCGACGACGAACACGGCGGCGGTCACGACGCCGGCGATGAACAGCTCGAACGGACTGAGGTTGAACGTGCGGTCCAGGACCGTGATCGGCAAGGTGTTCGCGGTGTCGTTGACCGACACCTCGATGACGGCCGCCGCCGCGATCAGGATCAGAAGCAGGCCCAATAAGACCATCTGCCCTCACTCCCAAATACTGGTTGCTGTGCGGTTGCGATTCGTGGACGCTTCTCCGACTGCCCGCACAGACGCGGATCATGTGCGCCGGGTCACAGCAGGGCCAAGGCAAAGAATGCGCGTTAACACCGTGTTCACAAACGGGCAAAAGCTACGAAATCCCAGAACGGCAATCTCGAGCGTGGCGGACGAACGCCAGGCCGCCTCGTTCGAAAGGGATCGACGTGACCTACAAGGCCGAGTACATCTGGATCGACGGCACGGAGCCGACCGCGAAGCTCCGTTCCAAGACCAAGGTCCTTGCCGACGGCGCCGAGCCGCCGCTGTGGGGCTTCGACGGGTCCAGCACCAACCAGGCCACCGGTCACTCCTCCGACTTGGTGCTCAAGCCGGTGTTCACCTGCCCCGACCCGATCCGCGGCGGTGACAACGTGCTGGTCCTGTGCGAGGTCCTGCACACCGACATGACCCCGCACGCCAGCAACACCCGCGCCCCGCTCGCCGGGGTGGCCGAGCGGTTCGCCGAGCAGGACTCGTGGTTCGGCATCGAGCAGGAGTACACCTTCTTCAAGGAGGGCCGCCCGCTCGGCTTCCCGCTGGGCGGCTTCCCCGCCCCGCAGGGCGGCTACTACTGCGGGGTCGGCGCCGACGAGGTGTTCGGCCGTGACATCGTCGAGCTGCACCTCGACCGCTGCCTGGCCGCCGGCCTCAAGATCTCCGGCATCAACGCCGAGGTCATGCCCGGCCAGTGGGAGTTCCAGGTGGGGCCGGCGGGTCCGCTGGAGGTCGGCGACCACATGTGGGTCGCCCGCTGGCTGCTCTACCGCACCGCGGAGGAGTTCGACGTCGCCGCCACGCTCGACCCCAAGCCGGTGAAGGGCGACTGGAACGGCGCGGGCGCGCACACCAACTTCTCCACCAGGGCGATGCGTGAGGGCTACGACCCGATCATCACCGCGTGCGAGGCCCTGGCCGACAACGCCATGGAGCACGTCAAGAACTACGGCCACGGCATCGAGGACCGCCTCACCGGCCACCACGAGACCGCCCCGTGGGACAAGTTCAGCTACGGCGTCTCCGACCGCGGCGCCTCGGTCCGCATCCCGTGGCAGGTCGAGGTGGACAAGAAGGGCTACATCGAGGACCGGCGCCCCAACGCCAACGTCGACCCCTACGTCGTCACCCGCCTGATGGTCGACACCTGCTGCACCGCTCTGGAGAAGGCCGGCCAGGTCTGATCAGCTCCACGAGGAACCGACCCGGTTCCCCCATCTCCGTACGGCTCCCGCGCCCCCCGGCGCGGGAGCCGTACGCGTTTACGGTGGCTGTGCGGCGACGGCTGTGCCACAGCCGGCACCAGGAGGAGGACGGCTGCGATCACGACGCGGCGGGCCCGCGACGGTCGGTGAAGTGCCCCGCACGCTGCGCGGCTCGTACGCGACGGCGCGGCCGGCCTCACGTGGTGGTACGGCCGAAGTGTCCTAAGTTGACAATGATTTTCATTTGCGAGACATTTGAAAGGGATGTTTCCCCTGATGCACCGACTGATGCACTGACTTTGATATGCCGACTTGAGGATTCGTCGTGCTCTCGCCGCTCGCCCGTACGTTGTCGTCCGTCGCCCTGCTCGTGCTGTTCGCCGCCGGTTGTGGCGGCGCGGACAAGCCCCCCTCCTCTTCCGATCCGGCCCAGCCGCTGAAGGTGGTGGCGACCACCACACAGGTGGCCGACTTCGCCCGCAACGTCGGCGGCGACCGGGTCAGCGTCCACCAGTTGCTCAAGCCGAACGTCGATCCCCACGACTACGAGCCGTCCCCGGCGGACATGCAGGCCATCGCCGAGGCCGACGTGCTCGTCAAGAACGGCGTGGGCCTGGAGAAATGGCTGGACGAGACGATCTCGGCCGCCGGTTTCGACGGGCCCGTGGTCGACGCCTCCCAGGGCGTACCGATCCGCGACGGCGATCCGCACATCTGGCACAACCCGCTGAACGTCAAGACGATGGCCGCCACGATCGAGAAGGCGTTCGCCGCCGCCGATCCGGATGACGCCGCGGCCTACCAGGCCAACCGGACGGCGTACGACGCGAAGCTGGACACACTCGACGGCGAGATCGCGAAGAAGATCGAGTCGATCCCCGCCGACCGGCGCAAGCTCGTGACCAACCACGACGCCTTCGGCTACTACCTCGACCGTTACAAGCTGACGTTCGTCGGATCGATCATCCCGAGCTTCGACACCTCGGCCGAGTTGTCCGCCAAGCAGGTGTCCGACCTCGTCGCCAAGATCAAGACGACCGGGGTGGCCGCGATCTTCTCGGAGGCGTCGCTGCCGCCCAAGACGGCCGAGGCGATCGGCCGCGAGGCCGGGGTGACGGTCGTGGCCGGAGAGGACGCGCTGTACGGCGACTCGCTCGGCCCCGAAGGGTCGGCCGGTGCGACCTACCTGCAGATGGAGGAGCACAATACCGACACCATCGTCAACGCGTTGAGGGGGACCGCCGCATGAGTGAGCGCGCGCCGACCCTGGTGCTCGACCGGGCGAGCGTGGCCTACGGCGACGTCCCGGTTCTGGAAGAACTCGACGGCGTCGTCCACGAGGGCGAGGCCGTGGCGCTGATCGGCCCGAACGGCGCCGGCAAGTCCACGTTCATCAAGGCGCTGCTCGGCCTGGTGCCGGTCGTGCGCGGCCGGATCGAGGTGCTGGGCCGACCCCCGGCGCAGGCCCGCCGCGACGTCGCCTACGTGCCGCAGGCCGACACGCTCGACCCGGACTTCCCGGTGTCGGTCGAGCAGGTGGTGATGATGGGCCGCTACCGGCGGATCGGCTGGCTGCGCCGCCCCTCCGCCGCCGACCGGGCCGAGGTGGCCGACGCCCTGGAGCAGGTCGGGCTGGCCGCGCGGGCCCGCGACCGGTTCGGGACGCTGTCGGGCGGGCAGCGCCAGCGGGTGCTGCTGGCCAGGGCCATCGCCGCCAAGCCGCGGATGCTGCTGCTCGACGAGCCGTTCAACGGCGTGGACGCGGTCAGCCAGCACGCGTTGCTGGAGGCGATCGGCTCGCTGAAGGCACAGGGCGCCTCCGTCGTCGTCAGCACCCACGACCTCGCCATCGCGCACCTCGCCTGCGACGAGGTGTGCCTGCTCAACCGGCACCAGTTCGGCTTCGGCCCGACCGGCGACGTGCTGACGCCCGAGCGGCTGCGCGCGACGTACGGCGGGCACGCGCTCGAACTGCGCGGCGACCGCGTGATCGTGACCCAGACATGATCCTCTTCGAACCCTTCCACCTGCCGTTCATGGCCCGCGCGCTGGTCGAACTGGTCCTTCTCGGCGCGCTCGCGGGCACGGTCGGCGTGCTGGTGCTGCTGCGCCGGCTCGCCTTCGTCAGCGACACCCTGACGCACACCGTCTTTCCCGGCGTGGTCATCGGCCATCTCATGGCCGGAGACGGCGGCATCTTCTGGGGCGCGCTGGCCGCCGGGGTCGTCACGGCCGTCCTGCTCACGCTGCTCACCCAGCGCCGCCGGGTGAGCGAGGACGCCGCGCTCGCCATGCTGCTGACCACGCTGTTCGCGGTCGGCGTGGTGCTGGTGTCGCGGCAGACCGGCTTCACCGCCGATCTCACCGCGTTCCTGTTCGGACGGGTGCTGACGGTCACCGAGGCGCAGCTCGCGCAGACCGCCGTCGTGACGGTCGTGGTCGTGGCGTTGCTGGCGGCGCTGCGGCGGCCGCTGCTGCTGCGCGCCTTCGACCCCGAGGGCGCCCAGGCGGCCGGGGTGCGCGTCGGGCTGCTCGACCTCGTGCTGAACGTCGCGGTCGCGCTGGTCGTCGTGGCCGCCGTCAAGGCGGTCGGCACGGTTCTCGTGATCGCGCTGCTCATCGTGCCGGCCGCGGCGGCGCGCAGCCTGTCGGACCGGCTCGCGGTCATCGTGCCACTGGCCTGCCTCGTCGGCGCGGCCGCCGGGTGGCTCGGACTCGTCGTGAGCTACGAGGCGTCGGTCGGATACGGCATCAGGCTCGCCTCCGGCGCGACCGTGGTGCTCGTCCTGGTGGCGATGTACGGCCTGGCCCACGCCGCCGCGTTGGTCCGCAGGAAGGCGGGCCTGAGCCGCGCCCGCCGCCGGTCGGTCCTGGAGGCGGCGTGAACTGGCTCGACTCCACCGTCCACCGGGCCCTCGTCGAGGCCGTCCTGGTCGGCGCGCTGGGAGGGGCGGTCGGGGTCTTCGTGATCGCCCGGCGGCTGCCGTTCTTCACGATGGCCCTCACGCACGCGACGTTCCCCGGCATCGTCGTCGCCGCCCTGCTCGGGGTGAACCTCTACCTCGGCGGCGGGCTGTTCGGGCTGCTGGTGGTCGCCGCCGTCCTCGTGTTCGGCCGGGGCCGGGGGCAGGATTTCACCACGGCCACCGGCATCGCGCTGTCGGGCGGCTTCGCGCTCGGCGTCGTGCTGGTTTCGGCCCAGGACGGCTTCACCAAGGACCTGGCGGCCTACACGGTGGGCGACGTCCTCGCCGTCGGCACGGGCGACCTGGTGGCGACCACCGCCGTCGCCGCGGGCGTGCTGCTCCTGCTCGCCCTGGTGGGCAAGGAACTGCTGCTCGCGGCGTTCGACCCGGTGGGGGCGGCGGCGCTCGGGCTGCCCACCGTGCTGCTGGACTTCGCGCTGCTCGCGGTCGTCGAGGTGACCGTCGTCGCCACCGTGCCGGCGCTGGGGACGATCCTCGCCGTGGCGCTGATCGTGGGCCCGGCCGCGACCGCCCGCCTGCTCACCGACAGGCTCGCGCCGCTGTTCCCGCTCGCCGCCGCGATCGGGGTCGCGTGCGCCCTTGCGGGCGTATGGGTCTCCACGCGGTGGAACGTCGCGACCGGGGCCTCCATCGCCCTGTTCGTGGGCCTGGTGTTCGGGGCGGTCTTCCTCGGCACCGCCGTACGCGGCCGGGTCAGGCGAGCCGCGGCCGTCAGGGCTTGAGCAGCACCTTGACGGCGCCGTCCTCCTTCTTCTGGAAGATCTCGTAGCCGTGCGGGGCCTGGTCGAGCGGCAGGCGGTGGGTCGCCAGGTCCTCGACCCCCAGGGGATCGCCGTCGCCCGTCAGGAGCGGCATGAGATCGTCCACCCACCGCTTGACGTGGGCCTGGCCCATCCTGAGCGTGATGCCCTTGTCGAACATCTGCAGCATGGGCATGGGGTCGGTCATCCCGCCGTACACACCGCTGATCGAGATCGTGCCGCCGCGGCGTACGGTCTCGATGGCGTCCTGCAGGGCGGCGAGCCGGTCGAGGCCGGCGCGGGTCATCATGGCGGCGGCGGCCTTGTCGGGCAGCATCCCGGTGACCGTCTGGGCGAGCTTGGCCACGGTGTAGCCGTGCGCCTCCATGCCGACGGCGTCGATGACCGAGTCGGTGCCCCGGCCTCCGGTCATCGACCGGATCGCCTCGGGCACGTCGTCGGTCTCGTTTCCGTCGATCACCTCGATGCCGTGCCGCCGGGCCATCTCCAGGCGTTCGGGGACGATGTCCACGCCGATCACCCGGTAGCCGCGGTGGCGCGCGATGCGGGCGGACATCTGCCCGATCGGGCCGAGGCCGAAGACGGTGACGCTGCCGCCGTCGGGCACCTCGGCCCACTCGACGGCCTGCCAGGAGGTGGGCAGCACGTCGGAGAGGTAGACGAACCTCTCGTCCGGCGGCCCGTCCGGCACCTTGATCGGCCCGAAGTGCGCCTGCGGGACGCGCAGGTATTGCGCCTGGCCGCCGGGCACCTCGCCGTACAGCTTGGTGTAGCCGAAGAGCGCCGCGCCGGTGTCGTACTCGCGGACCTGGGTGGTCTCACACTGGGCGTACAACGCGCGGTCGCACATGTAGCAGTGGCCGCACGAGATGTTGAACGGGATCACGACGCGGTCGCCGGGGGAGATGTGGGTGACCTCCGCGCCGACCTCCTCGACGATGCCCATCGGCTCGTGGCCGAGGATGTCGCCCTCGCCGATGAACGGGCCGAGCACCTCGTAGAGGTGCAGGTCGGAGCCGCAGATCGCGGTCGTGGTGACCCGGATGATCGCGTCGGTGGTTTCCTTGATGGCCGGGTCGGGGACCTCCTCCACCCGTACGTCGCGCTTGCCGTGCCAGGTAACTGCCTTCATGGTTTCCCCGTATGCCCTGCTTCTGGCGGGAGAAACGGTGTCCCTCTCTGTCAGAGGTGCAGCACGCTGCCCTGGTCGTCCACCTGGTCGGCGTTGTCGTCGTCGAACCACACGCCGCCCGTCGCGAGGTAGCGGAACCGGTGTGCGCCGGGCGGGAGGATCACCGACACGGTACGGGTGCCGTTCCTGCGCCGCAGCAGTTCGTGGCGGCCGGGCAGCCAGTCGTTGAAGTCGCCTACCACGCTGACCGTCCCCGAGGGCTCGTCAACGGGCAGGGCGAAGGTGACTCGGGTCTTCTGCCCGAACAGCCTGGTGCGCTTGAGCATGCCGCATAGCCTGGCGTATCACGCCTAAAGGAAGAAACAAGTACACACAGGACGTAACACAATATTCACGGCTTTTTCAGAGCGCTTGCCCGACCCCGCAGAGGAACCACGTGGGCAGGTGCCGGCGGGCCTGCCGGGCGAGCAGGTTCTCGTCGTCGGGCCGCCAGTCGTCGAGCGGGACGAGGCCGGGTTCGATGAGCTGGAAGCCGTCGAACAGCTCGTGGATCTGCTCGCGGCTCCGCAGCGTGACACCGGTGCTGGCCTGCCGGTAGACGGCCGCCCCCTCGCGGGCGTCGCCGGCCCGTTCCTCGTCGGTGACGTGCGACAGCACGAGGTGGCTTCCCGGGGCGACGGACTCCCTGAGGCGGGCCACGAGCTCGGTCGGCTTGTCGTCGTCGGAGAGGAAGTGCACCACGGCCACGAGCAGGATCGCGACCGGCTCCGCGAGGTCGATCAGCGACCGCAGCTCCGGATCGGCCATGATCTCCTCGGGGCGCCGCAGGTCCCCCTGCACGGTGACGGTGGCGGCGGCGGTGCCCGACAGCAGGGCCCGGGAGTGCGCGAGCACGACCGGGTCGTTGTCCACGTACGCCACCCGGACACCGGGGTCCATCTCGTGCGCCACCTCGTGAACGCTGCCCTCGGTCGGCAGCCCGGTGCCGATGTCCACGAACTGCCGGATCCCGGCCTCGGTCACCAGATGGCGTACGGCCCGGCGCAGGAAGGCGCGGTTGCGGCGGGCGAGCGTGGGGGCCTCGGGCGCGACCTGCATGACCCGCTCGGCGGCTTCCCGGTCGGCCGCGAAATTGTCCTTTCCGCCGAGAAAGTAGTTGTACATGCGCGCGGGATTGGGGACGCGCGCATCGATACCGGGTGGCGGCGCGTCATCAGCCACGCAACATCTCCTCACTCACGGTAGTAAAGAGGACTTGGTGCGAGCATAAGGGCCGCCGGGGGAAAACCCAACGAAGAACGCCATAACTCTGTGACTCCATCTATCGGCCTACAACGACCTAGGACCATCGCCCGATGTGGGGGCGTGGCTCGGAGATCTATAACGGGACGCATGCACGCCATTCGACTTCACGCCTTCGGTCCCGCCGAGAATCTCGTCTACGAGGAGGTCGAGGATCCCGAGCCGGGGCCCGGCCAGGTCCGCGTGGCCGTACGGGCGGCGGGGGTGCACCTCGTCGACACCACGTTGCGGGCCGGGAAGTACGCCGGCGGCCCGATCCCCGTCCCCGACCTGCCCACGATCCCCGGCCGGGAGGTCGCCGGGGTCGTCGACGCCGTGGGCCCAGGGGCCGATCCCGGCCTGGTCGGCAGGCGGGTCGTGACCCACCTCGGCATGGCTCCCGGCGGCTACGCCGAACTGGCCGTACGGGACGCTTCGGCGATCCACGAGATCCCGGACGGCCTGGGGTACGGCGAGGCGGTGGCGATGATCGGCACCGGCCGGACGACCATGGGCATCCTCGACGTCGCGGAGATCCGGGCGGACGACGTCGTGCTCGTGACGGCGGCGGCCGGAGGCATCGGCAACCTGCTCGTGCAGGCGGCGGTGCGCGCCGGCGCGACGGTCGTCGGGCTCGCCGGCGGCGGGGCGAAGGTGAGCCGGGTGCTCGCGCTGGGCGCGCACCACGCCGTGGACTACGCCGTGCCCGGCTGGCCCGACGAGGTGAGGGCGATCCTCGGCGACCGGGAGGTCACGCTGGCGCTCGACGGCGTCGGCGGGGACCTCGGGCGCGCGACCCTGGAGTTGCTCGGCGTCGGCGGCAGGATCGTGCTGTTCGGCTGGGCGGACGCGCAGGGCGGCCCGACCGCGCTGACCACGGAGGACCTGTACGCGCGCGGCATCACCGCGGCGGTGGCGGTCGGCCCGCGGGTGCTGAAGCGGCCGGGCGGCCTGCGGGGCCTGGAGGAGCGGGCGCTGGCGGCCGCGGGGTCGGGCGCGCTGGTCCCGCTGGTGCAGAGCTTCCCGCTCAAGGACGCCGCCGCCGCGCATGCCGCGCTGGAGACCCGCGCGACCACGGGCAAGGTGGTGCTCGTTCCCTGAGCGACGAACCCTAAGCCACCAGGACGGGGTGGGGGAGCACCGAGTTGTGGCAGTAGCCGAGGTCGTTCCAGGGGGTGGCCTCGGGCTGGGAGCGGCCGTGCTCGTCGGTGGCCCGCACGCGCACGACGTGCGCGCCCGGGGTGGGATCCCAGGGGAACCGCCAGCGGGTCCAGACGCCCGCGAGGTCCGGCCCGTCGAGGGCGGCAGGCCGCCAGGGGCCGTCGTCGATCCGGTAGTCGACGGCGGCGACGCGGTCCTCCCCGGCGTACGCCCGGCCGCGGATCGTCTGCGGGCCTGGACGCAGCCGCCCCGGCCAGGGCAGCTCGACCAGGCTCGCGACCGGCGTGGAGGTGATCGGCACGGAGGGCCGGCCGGGGGCGACGATCACGTAGTCCTCGGTGTTCCACGGAACGGACAGTTGCCGGTCGGACACCTCGATCCGGCCCACCCACTTGATGCTCGCGGCGCCGAGCCAGCCGGAGACCACCACGCGGGCGGGGAAGCCGTGGTCGGGCGGCAGGATCTCGCCGTTCATGGCGAGCGCGAGCAGGGTGTCGGGGGCCAGGGCCTTGGCGAGGGGCATCGGGCGGCGCCCGCGCGCCTCGTCGAGCCCCTCGGGCATGACCTCGACGGCGGCGTCCGTCAGGCCCGCGGGTTCGAGCAGGTCGCGCAGCGGGATCCCGGTCCACTCGGCGGTCCCGATCGCGCCGCGGCCCCACTGCACCCCGCCGAAGCGGTGGCCGTGCTCGGCGCCGAAGAGAGCCCGCCGGTTGCCCGCGCACTCCAGGGTGCGGACGACGGACACGAGCGGGAACCGGCGCCACAGATCGTCGTAGGTGTAGCGGACGGTGCGGCGCACACCGCCGCCCTCGACGCGCAGCGTCCAGGTTCTCGCGTCGAGACGGGGGGTCGGGGCGTGGTTGCGGACGAAGAATCGGTCGAGGGGCGTGAGCAGGCCCGGCAGGCGGTCGGGCCGGGTGCCGTAGTCGAGGCCGGTGCCCGCGTCCTCCATGAGGGCGGCGACGACCGGCTTCACCACCGCCGTGCGGATGTCGCGTGTCGTACGCATCGGCCCTTCCCTTCCGGACCGACGCGGTGACGGCCGTCAGCCCAGGTCGTGGCTCGCCCTCTGGGCCTGACGCTGCGCCCAGGACGCGAGGCGCGACCAGCGCCTGGCCGCGACCAGGCGGCTGGCGACGCGTGCGTTGTCGGCCTCGCGGTGCAACTGGGTGACGCGCTCGGTGGCCAGGGAGTAGTCGTAGAACATCATTACCGTCCAGGTCGCCGTTGTAACTGTCTTAAATTTCTTTGGCAGTTACAAAGGTACGGCAAAGGGGTGTGACTGGTCAAGCTCGTTTAAACGGTCACAGCCCTGGCCCGCTGGGCGTCGTACGCGATGACCACGGTGTCGAGCAGGCCGGGGAAGAGGGCGTCGAGGTCCTCACGGCGCAGTGAGCTCATCTTCGCGGTCCCCCGGTAGACCTGCCTGATCACGCCCGCCTCGCGGAGCACCCGGAAGTGATGGGTGCTCGTCGACTTGCTGACCGCGAGGTCGATCGCCGAGCAGGAGGACTCGCCGGCGGCGGCCAGGAAGCGCACCACCTGGAGGCGTGCGGGGTCGGACAGCGCGTGCAGCACGTCCTCCAGCCGGATCTCGGACCGGTCCGGATGGTCGAGCGTCCGGGGCTGAGGGGTCATCGGGCCTCCCCTTGTACGAAGGTCTTCGTAGTTTGACAGATGCCGTACTACGGCAGCTATCGTACAAGGGTCCAGATGAGAAGAGGAGCACGGCGTGAGCGCGTTGTTCGAGCCCCTGACCCTGCGGAACCTGACCATTCCCAACCGCGCCTGGATGTCGCCGATGTGCCAGTACAGCGCGGCTGTGGAGGGGCCGGAGCAGGGCGTGCCCACCGACTGGCATCTCACCCACCTCGGGTCCCGGGCGGTGGGCGGGGCCGGGCTGATCGTGGTCGAGGCCACCGCCGTGTCCCCCGAGGGCCGGATCAGCCCCGCCGACCTCGGGCTGTGGAACGAGCGCCAACAAGCCCAGTTCGGCCGCATCACCCGGTTCCTCACCGAGCACGGCGCGGTGCCCGGCATCCAACTCGCCCACGCGGGGCGCAAGGCGTCCACCGACCGCCCGTGGCGCGGCGGCGCGCCGGTCGGCCCCGATGACCACGGCTGGCGGCCGGTCGCGCCCAGCCCGATCCCGTTCGACGAGGGCCGCCCGGTGCCGGACGAGCTGAGCGAGGCGGACATCCGGCGGCTGGTGGACGGCTTCGCGGCGGCCGCGCGCCGCGCGCTCGCGGCGGGTTTCAAGGTGGTGGAGATCCACGGTGCCCACGGTTACCTGATCCACGAGTTCCTGTCGCCGTTCAGCAACCGGCGCACCGACGCGTACGGCGGGTCCTTCGAGAACCGCGCCCGCTTCGCGCTGGAGGTGGTCGACGCGGTGCGCGCCGAGTGGCCGGACGAGCTGCCGGTGTTCTTCCGGGTCTCGGCCACCGACTGGCTGAGCGAGAACCCCGAGGACCCCCGCGAGGGCTGGACGGCCGACGACACCGTGCGGCTGGCCAAGGAACTGCTCGCCCACGGGGTGGACCTGCTCGACGTCTCGACGGGCGGCAACGCGCCGAAGGCCCGGATCCCCGTGGAGCCGGGATATCAGGTGCCGTTCGCGGCCCGGGTGAAGGCGGAGACCGACCTGCCCACGTCGGCCGTCGGCCTCATCACCGAGCCGCGCCAGGCGGAGGAGATCGTCGCCTCCGGGCGGGCCGACGCGGTCATGCTCGGCCGTGAGCTGCTGCGCAACCCCTACTGGCCGAACCTGGCGGCGCGGGAGCTCGGTGCGCCCGGGCGCAGGCCCGACCAGTACCACCGCGCGGTCTGACCGCGCGCCAGTGGGTAGGGGTGGCCGTATGGCAGAGATCGGTTTCACCCTGATGTGCGAGCAGACGCCCGCGAAGGAGCTGGTGGAGGACGCGGTCACCGCCGAGCGGGTGGGCTTCGACTACGCGGTCATCTCCGACCACTACTTCCCGTGGCTGGAGGAGATGGGCCACTCCCCGTACGCCTGGTCGGTGCTGGGCGCGGCGGCGCAGGCCACCGAGCGGCTGCCGCTGATGACCTACGTGACGTGCCCGATCATGCGCTACCACCCGGCGGTGGTGGCGCAGAAGGCGGCCACGATGGGAGTGCTCAGCGACGGCCGGTTCACGCTCGGCGTGGGCGCGGGCGAGAACCTCAACGAGCACGTGGTCGGGCACGGCTGGCCGCCGGTCAACACCCGGCACGACATGTTCCGCGAGGCCATCGAGGTCATCAAGGAGCTCTTCCAGGGCGGTTACCGCAACTACCGCGGCGAGTACTTCGACATCGACTCGGCCCGCCTGTTCGACCTGCCCGAGCGGCCGGTGCCCATCGCGATCGCCGCGTCCGGCGAGCAGTCGGTGGACATCGCGGGCGAACTCGGCGACGGCCTCGTGGCGATCGACCCGGACGGGGCGCTGGTGGAGAAGTTCGCCGCGTCCGGCGGCGAGGGCAAGCCCGTCTACGGCCAGCTGGCCGTCTGCTACGACCCCGACAAGGACGCCGCGGTCGAGCGGGCGCACCGCCTGTGGCGCTGGTCGGTGGCGGGCTGGAAGGTCATGTCGGAGCTGCCCGCGCCGGTCAACTTCGCCGCCGCGACCGAGACCGTGCGGCCGGAGGACGTGGCGGAGAAGGTGCCCTGCGGCGCGGACGTCGGCGCCGTGGTCGAGGCCGTGCGGCAGTACACCGAGGCCGGCTTCACCCACCTCGCGCTCGTGCAGGTGGGACGGGAGCGCCAGCGGGAGTTCTTCGAGTGGTCGGAGAAGGAGCTCCTCCCCGCCCTGCGTGATCTATAGGCGTGAGATGATCGCCGCCGGCACGCGGATGGGAGGAACGATGCCCGAGCGCACGCAGACGGTGACGGTCGCGGACGGCGGCTTCGACCTGCGCCTGTGGATCCCGGAGCGGGGGAGCGGCCCGGGGCTGCTGCTGATCCCGGAGATCTGGGGCGTGAGCGACTACATCAGGGCGGTCGCCGCCGACCTCGCCGAGCTCGGTTACGTCGTGGGCGTGCCGGACCTGTTCTGGCGGCTGCGCCCCGGCTGGGCGGCGGCGCACGACGAGGAGGGGCTGCGCGCCTCACTGGAGCTGTCGGCGGACCTGGACCCGGAGAAGGCCGCGGACGACTGCGCCGCCGCGCTGGCCGCGCTCACGGCGCGGCCGGAGGTGACGGGCGGGACCGGCGCGCTGGGCTTCTGCCTCGGCGGCTCGCTGGCCTACGCGGTCGCCGCCCGCGCCGAAGGGAGCGACCTGTCGGCCGTGGTGTCCTTCTACGGCTCGGCCGTGCCGGACGCGCCGCAGCTGATGGGCGACATCCGCTGTCCGATCCAGTTCCACTTCGGCGGCCGGGACCCCTACATCCCCCGCGACAGGGTGGCGGTCGTGGAGGAGGCGACGGCCGGACGGCCGAACGCGGAGGTCCACGTCCAGGAGGAGGCCGGCCACGCCTTCCACAACTTCTTCGCGCCGATGTTCCACAACCCGGAGGCGGGCCGTACGGCGTGGGGGCTGGCCATGGACTTCCTGCGCCGTCACCTCCCGGCGGCCTGAGCCTCCCGCCTCCAGGGGAGCGCGGGCAGGCCGCACCGCACCCGCAGGATCATCCAGAAGGCCGGGGCGAGCAGCAGCACGGCGACCAGCACCCAGACGGTCGGGGTGTTGCCGACGCCGAACATCTTGAGCGCCGAGGCGAGCAGCACGAACGCCAGGACGCGGCGGATCAGCCCGCCGGGGGCGCGCGAGGAGATCCGCGAGCCGAGGTAGACGCCGGGGATGGAGCCCACCAGCAGCGCGACCGTGACCGACAGCGTGAACTCGCCGAACAGCAGGTGCCCGAGCGCGGCCGACATGACGAGCGGCACGGCCTGCACCAGGTCGGTCCCGACGAGCTGGTTGGCCTTCAACGCGGGGTAGAGCGCCAGCAGGGCCACGATGATCAAAGAGCCTGAGCCGACCGAGGTGACGCCGACCACCAGTCCGCCGACGGCCCCCACCAGCGCGGTCGGCAGCGGTCGTACGGTGACGGTGGGCATCTCGGTCGCGGCCGGCTCGCCCGGGGCTGCGGTGCGGCGGCCGGTCTCGGGAGTGCGGCCCTCGGCGCGGTCGCGCATCGCGAGGTAGCCGCGTATGGCCAGGCCCCCGGCCGCGATGAGCAGGGCGATGCCGAGGCCCTTCTGGATCACCTCCTGCACGGCCTCGCCCTTGCCCAGGGCGCGGGCGATGAGCACTCCACAGAACGCCGCGGGGATCGAGCCCGCGCACAGCCAGGCGACGAGCCGGAGGTTGACCGTCCCCCGGCGCAGGTGCACGAGGCTGCCCACCGGTTTCATGACGGCGGCGGCGACGAGGTCGCTGGAGACGGCGGCGAGGGGCGGCACGCCGAAGAACGTCACGAGCATGGGCGTCATCAGGGCGCCGCCGCCCATCCCGGTGAGGCCGACGACGACGGCGACCAGGAACGAGCCGATCGCCATGGTGTAGTCGAAATGCACCCGCTAACCCTACCTAACCCATCGGAATTATGGATACCCCCCTGTCATGGGTGAACCTTTCTCGCTGAACCGGTTCGGCCGATCTGCCGCGGCGTACCCGGCGACGGGCCCGTCACCCGCGCCTGGCTGCGCTTTCTCGCTGTGATCGGGGCGGGTGGAGGTCGGGGAGGGATCACACCGGTGATCGGCCGTTGACGTGGTGGTCGCGCACCCAATACCTTGGCCGGACCTTATCCGGTTAAGTGGCGCGTTCGTCAGACACAAGGCGGGAGTCAGCGTGGTTGAGTGGCCGGGGACCCGGCGATGACCGTCCTCGCGGTGGACATCGGCGGCACGAAGTTCGCGGCCGCGGCCGTCGCGCCCGACGGCGAGATGCTGGCCCGTGCCGAGGTGCCGCTGCGCGGCCCCGGGTCGGCCGACCGGACGCTGTCGGAGGTCGTGGGCCGGATCACCGAGCGCGTGCCGCCCGCCCGCCTCGACGGGATCGGGGTGGGCTCGGCCGGGCCGCTCGACCCGCGCCGGGGCACCGTCAGCCCGGTGAACATCCCGGCCTGGCGCGAGTTCCCGCTGGTGGACACGCTTGGCGAGGTGCTGCCCGGCCGGCCCGTACGGCTCGCGGGCGACGCCCAGTGCATGGCGCTCGGGGAGTGGTGGCGCGGCCTGAGCGAGGACGGCGCGGCGCGAAGCCGGGCCATGCTCGGCATGGTGGTCTCCACCGGCGTCGGCGGGGGCTTCGTCCTCGACGGCGTGCCGTACGTCGGCCCGACCGGCAACGCCGGGCACATCGGCCACATCACGGTCGATCCTGGCGGCGAGGCGTGCCCCTGCGGCGGCGTCGGCTGCGTCGAGACCATCGCGAGCGGGCCCGGCATGGTCCGGTGGGCCGCCGCGAACGGCTGGACCGGTGAGGACGCGCGGGCGCTGGCCGCCGACGCCCGGGCCGGGCACCCCACCGCCATGCTCGCCTTCCGGCGCGCGGCCGGCGCGCTGGCCACCGCCGTGCTCACGGCGTCCGCCCTGTTCGACCTCGACCACGTCGTCATCGGAGGGGGCGTGGCCGCTGCGGGGCCGATCCTGTTCGACCCGCTCAGGCAGGCGATCGAGAGGAACGCCGGGCTCGGCTTCCTGCGGCGCCTACGGGTGGACCCGACCTCCCTGGGCCGCGACGCCGGGCTCTTCGGCGCCGCCGCCCTCGTCCTGCTGCAGGGCGACGACCCGGGCACCTGACCGGCCCGGGCCTCCCCGACCACACGTGACCCGCCAAGGCGACCCAGAGCGGCAAGCGGGTCACGGCCGTCAGCGGGCCGGGACACCACCCCGGCCCGCGGCCACCAGTGCGATATTTCCGTTTATGGGGCAAAGGTAGGCTGGAGGAACGAATCAGAATCGGGGACGCGCCATGACGGGAAAGCACGGGTGAAAGGCGCCACCGGCGCCGTAGGGCTGTCCCCCGACCTCGTGGCGGCGCTGCTCGAAGGCAGCGGCGAGGGCATCGTGCTGAGCGACGCGGACGGCGTCGTGACGCTGGCCAACGCGGCGGCGGCCCGCCTGGTGCCGGGGGTCGAGCCGGGCCTCGCCGCGCCCGCGCCGCTCGACTCCGTCCCTCCGGCCCCTGAGGGCCGGACCGTGATCCACAGCGGCCGGTCGATCCGGATCCGCGCGGAGGCGGTCAGCGGCGGCAGGCTCGCCTGGTATCTCACCGATCTGAACGCGGCGCGGCGGACCGAGTTCCTGCTGGAGGCCGGCCGCCGCCTGTCCGCCTCGCTCAACCCGCACCGGTGCGCCCTGGCCGCGACGGAGCTGGGCGCCGACTTCCTGTCCGACATGGCGACCGTGCTGCTGCCGCCCACCTCCCGCCGCCGGGTGGAGTGGGTGCGCGCCGTCTCCGGCCGGTACGGCCCGGAGGAAGGTGTCCTGCCGGCCGCCGCGGCGGCGGAGGTGCCCGGCCTGATCGACGCGCTCGCGGGCCTGCGGCACGGCATCGCGGGACAACAGGACCCGGGCGGCGCGCCGGACTGGCTGCTGCCGGAGGGGTTCGGCCCGGCCGGCCACCTGCTGGTGCTCCCGATGCCCGGCAACGGCGTGCCCGCCGGGGCGATCGTGCTCGCCCGCCGCGCCGGACGGCCGCCGTTCGACGACGACGACCAGGTGATGGCGCGCGACCTCGCGACCCGGGCCGGCGCCGCGATCTCGGCGGCATCCCTGTTCCGGCAGCAGAGCACGATCAACGCCATCCTGACCGGCGACCTGCTGCCGCCCGAGCTGCCGGAGATCGAGGGCATGCGCCTGGCCGGCCGGCTGCGGGCCTCGCAGCAGGCGGGCGCCATCGGCGGCGACTTCTACGACGTCTACCTGCCCGACGCGGCGCCCGACAGAGGGATCGTGGAGCGGCCGCCGCTGGTCATCCTGGGCGACGTCTGCGGCAAGGGCGCCCGCGCGGCGGTCCTGGCCGGTCAGGTCCGTCACAGCCTGCGTACGCTGCTGCTGCTGGAAAGCCGTCCCGACCGGCTGCTCGAACTGCTCAACCGGTCGCTGCTCGCCTCCCCGTCGCCGCACTCCTACGTCACGATGATCCTCGCCGCGCTGCGGACCGCACCCGGCGATCATGTGCTGGTCGACCTGGCCGTGGCCGGGCATCCGGCGCCGCTGGTCCTGCGCAGGGACGGCACGGTGGAGGAGGTCGCCGTGCGGGGTTCCATCCTCGGCGCGTTGAAGAAGATCACCCTGTGGCCCGTCACGCTCGACCTGGCGCCCGGCGAGGTGTGCCTGCTGTACAGCGACGGCATCACCGAGGCGTTCGGCGGCCCGAGCGGCCGGGAGATGTTCGGCGAGGATCGGCTGAAGGAGGCGCTGGCGACCTGCGCGGGAATGCCGGTCGAGGCCCTGGTGGAGCGGCTGGAGCAGCTCAGCACCGAGTGGCTCGGCGGCGGCCCGGGCGGGCAGCAGGACGACCGCGCCCTGCTCGCCGTACGGGCGGGGACGGGACGGACGGAAACATCGTGGTGACCAAGGACCTGGAGGCCGCCGGCGGGCGCTACCTGGACCTGATCGGCCGGGCCGACGAGTACGGCGCGGTCGACCTGGTCCTGGGCCTGATGGACGAGGGCGTCCCCGCGGAGGACGTGCTGCTGCGGATCGTCGCCCCCGGCCAGCGCCGGGTGGGCGAGCTGTGGGCGTCGAACGAGTGGTCCGTGGCGCGCGAGCACGGGGCGACCGCGGTCAGCGAGCGCGTGGTGGCCGCCGTAAGCGGGCGCGTCCGGCCCACGGCGACCCGCGGCCGGGTGGCCGTGGCCTGCGCCGACGGCGAGTATCACGCGCTGCCCACCCGCATCATGGCGGAGGTGCTGCGGCTGCGGGGATGGCAGGTCGAATTCCTGGGGGCCAGCGTGCCCGGCCCGCACCTGATCACGCACCTGCACCAGACCGGGCCCGACGTGGTCGCGCTCGGCTGCACGCTGCCGACCCGGCTGCCCCGCGCGCACGCCACCATCGCGGCCTGCCAGGCCGTGGGCATCCCCGTGCTGGCCGGTGGGGCCGGGTTCGGTGTCGACGGCCGCTTCGCCCGCCTGCTCGGCGCGGACGCGTGGGCGCCCACCGCCGACGCGGCGGCCGAGCGGCTCGCCGCCGGGCTGCCGTCCTTCCCCGCGGCCCACGACGGCCCCGGCGACGCCGCGGTTCATCTCGGTGGCGAGGAGTACGCGTACCTGACCCGGCACCGCGCCGACCTGCTGGCCCGCGTCACGGACACGCTCAAGGAGGCGTACCCCCCGATGGGCGGCTACAGCGCGCGGCAGCTGGAGCACACCGCCGAGGATCTCGGTCACATCGCCGACTTCCTGATCGCCGCGATGTACGTCCACGACGCCGCGCTGTTCACCGACTTCATCACCTGGACCTGCCAGGTGCTGGTGGCCAGGAAGGTGCCCGCGGAGTCCGTAGTGCTCGGTCTGGGCGTTTTCCATGATGTACTGACGGACTGCCCCCACGCCCGGGCGCTGCTGAACGAGGGCGTCGCCGCGGCACAGACGTGCTGTGCGGATCGCCGAACAGAGACGAGCGTCTGATGCAGGACACGCCCCCGTTCCAGGTCGAGTCGCTCACTCCCGAGCCCGGTGCGGCGCGCCTGATCATGACCGGTGAGCTCGACTACACCACCGCGGAGGACGCGTCCGCCGAGGTGGCCAAGACGCTCGCAGAAGGCGTCGACGTGCTCGAATTCGACCTGTCGGGGCTGAAGTTCATCGACTCGTCGGGCATGGCCGTCGTGATGAACGCCTTCAGCGACGCGGAGGAGCGCGGGGCGGCCTTCCGGATCGTCGGCCTCACCCCCTACCTGCGCCACCTGATCGAGGTCGTCGCCCTCGACGACGTGCTCGACCTTCCCAGGTGAGTTCCCTGCCCGGCTGAGACAATGTGCAGGTGAGCAGGCGTGCCGTCGCCGTCCGCGTCGAGGGGATCGTGCAGGGGGTCGGCTTCCGGCCCTTCGTGTACGGCCTCGCCACGCGGCTCGGCCTCGCCGGGCTGGTCGGCAACGACGAGCGCGGGGTCTTCATCGAGGTCGAGGGCGGCAGCGCGCTGGTCGAGGAGTTCCTCGCCGCGCTGAGCGGCGACCCGCCGCCGCTGGCGGTCATCGAGCGGATCAGCACGGGCCCCGCGCCCGTCACCGGCCGCAGGACCTTCGTGATCGCGCCGAGCGCGGCCGGTGGGGACCGGCACGCGCTCGTCTCGCCGGACACGGCGACCTGCGACGCCTGCCTGCGCGACCTGACCGACCCGGCCGACCGCAGGTGCGGCTACGCCTTCACCAACTGCACCGACTGCGGCCCGCGCTTCACCATCGTCCGCGACGTGCCCTACGACCGGGCGAACACGACGATGGCCGGTTTCCTGATGTGCGCGGACTGCGCCCGGGAATACCACGACCCCGCCGACCGGCGCTTCCACGCCCAGCCGGTGTGCTGCCCCGCCTGCGGGCCCCGGCTGCGCTTCATCGGTCCCGCCGGCGGCGACGACCCGCTGGAGCGGGCCGTGAGGCTGCTGCGGGAGGGCGGCGTGCTGGCGGTCAAGGGACTCGGCGGCTATCACCTGGCGGCGCTCGCGGCGGACGAGCCCGCCGTGGCGGCGCTGCGGTCGCGCAAGCATCGCGAGGACAAGCCCTTCGCGGTGATGGCGGGCGACGCGGCCGCGGTGCGGCGGCTGTGTGTGGTGGACCCGGCCGAGGAGCGCCTGCTGACCGGTCCCGCCCGCCCCGTCGTGCTGCTGCGGCGCCTGCCGGGCGCGCCCGTCGCGCCGTCTGCAGCACCGGGCAACCGGTGGCTGGGCGTGCTGCTGCCCTACACGCCGCTGCACCACCTGCTGCTGCGGGCGCTGGGCCGGCCCATCGTGCTGACCAGCGGAAACGTGTCCGACGAGCCCATCGCCTACCGGGACGACGACGCCCTGGAACGGCTCGGCGGCATCGCCGACGCCTTCCTCACCCACGACCGCCCCATCCACATCCGTACGGACGACTCGGTCGTACGGGTCTTCCGGGGCCGCGACCTGCCGATCAGGCGGTCGCGGGGATACGTGCCGCACCCGCTGCCGCTCGCCCGGGGGGCCCGCCGGCCCGTGCTCGCCTGCGGCGCCGAGCTGAAGCACACGTTCTGCCTGGTCAAGGATGACCGTGCGTTCGTCTCCCACCACATCGGCGACCTGGAGAACTACGAGACCCTGCGGTCGTTCACCGAGGGCGTCGAGCACTTCCGGCGGCTGTTCGACATCACGCCCGAGGTGGTCGCCCACGACCTGCACCCCGAGTATCTGTCCACGAAGTGGGCCCTCGACATGCTGGACCGGGAGGACGCGGACCTCGTCGGCGTGCAGCACCACCACGCCCACGTCGCCTCCTGCCTGGCGGACAACGGCGTCGCGGGGCCGGTCGCGGGGGTGGCCTTCGACGGCCTCGGCTACGGCCCGGACGGCACGTTGTGGGGCGGTGAGTTCCTCGTCGCCGACCTGGCCGGTTTCGAACGGGCGGGCCACCTGACGCCGGTGCCGATGCCCGGGGGCGCGACCGCGATCAGGCAGCCCTGGCGCATGGCGGCGGCCTATCTCGATCTCGCCTACGGCGGAGACGTCCCTGAGGACCTGGACGTCGTACGCCGCAACGCCGGGCGGTGGGCGGCCGTCGTCGCGCTGGCCCGCCGGGGCGGGAACGCGCCCCCCACCTCCAGCATGGGCCGCCTGTTCGACGCGGTGGCCGCGATCGCGGGCGTCCGCGACGCGATCACCTACGAGGGCCAGGCCGCGATCGAGTTCGAGCAGCTCGCCGATCCCGCGGTGGACGACGCCTATCCCTGCGGCCTCGTTCCCTCGGGCACGCGGTTCGCCGTCCCCGGCGCGGAGCTGGTCCGCGCGGTCGCCGACGACCTGCGCGCGGGTGTGCCGCGCGACCTCGTCGCCGCCCGGTTCCACAACGCCGTGGCCCGCGTCGTCGCGGACGGCTGCGCCCTGATCAGGGAGGCCCGTGGCCTGTCCACGGTGGCCCTGTCGGGCGGCGTGTTCCAGAACCTGCTGCTGCTCGGCCGGGCCGTGACCCTGCTGGAGGAGCGCGGCTTCACGGTGCTCACCCACCACCGCGTCCCGCCGAACGACGGCGGCGTCAGCCTCGGCCAGGCCGCCGTCGCCGCGGCCCGCGACTGTCCCCCCTGAACGTCATCTCAGTCGGGGTCGGCGGGAAGGGGGTCGAGCCGGTGCGGGCCGGGACCCTGGCTCGCCAGCTCGTCGTACGGATTGAGCAACCGGCAGGCACTCATGGAGACGCAGCCGCACCCGATGCAGTTGGTGAGCTCGCGCTGGAGCCGTTCGAGAGCTGCGCGGCGCATCTCCAGGTCGGCGGACCAGGCGCGCGCGATGCGTTCCCACTCTCTCCTGGTGGGCTTGCGGTCATGGGGGAGGTCCCGGAAGACCTCCGCCACGTCCCGCAGCGGGATGCCCAGCCGCTTCGCCACCTGGATCAGCGACACGCGGCGGATCATGTGCCGGGAGTAGCGCCGCTGGTTCCCCGCCGTCCGCCGGGAGAAGATCAGGCCCTGCGCCTCGTAGAAGCGCAGGGCGCTGACGGCGACCCCCGTACGTCGCGACACCTCGCCGACTGTCAGCAGATCGGCCGGATTCAGCTTCGCCATCGAGGTCCTCCCAAAGAGCTTGACCTCAACTTAACTTGAGGTTCCAGGATGGTGCCCACCGACGACTCGGGGAGGACGTTGTGAGCACCGTCAGCATCGCCGCACGACGTGCGGGACGGATGAGCCCGCCAGTGACCGCCGCCACCGTGCTGCTCGGCGTCCTGGCGCTGGCCATGGCGATCGCGGGCACCGCGGTGGCGGTCCCGCGCATCGGGAGCGACCTGGGCGTGTCGGCGGGGTCCCTGCAGTGGGTGGTCGCCGGCTACAACCTGACCTTCGCGGCGTTCACGCTCGTGTGCGGCTCGCTGGCCGATCTTTTCGGCCGCCGCCGCGTTTTCACCTTCGGTGCGGCGCTGTTCACGGTGGCGGCGCTGGTCAGCGCGGTCGCGGACGGCATCTGGGTGCTGAACGCGGCACGGCTGCTGGCCGGGGTGGGAGCCGCCGGGATGATGGCGGCGGGCGGCGCGATCCTGGCGGCGACGTTCGAGGGCGCGGCGCGTACGCGTGCCTTCGCCGGGATGGGCACCATGGCGGGCGTCGGCATCGCGATCGGCCCGAGCCTGTCGGGCTGGCTGATCGGCGAGTTCGGCTGGCGTGGCACCTTCGGCGTGAACGTCGCCGTCGGCCTGCTGGTCCTGGCGGGCAGCAGGTTCGCCCCCGAGTCGCGGGCCGCAGAACGCCCGCGCGTTGACCGCGCCGGGGCCGCGACCTTCGTCGGCGGGCTGGCCCTGCTGATGTTCGGCGTCATGCGGGGGCCCGAGCAGGGCTGGGGCGCAGCGCCGGTGCTCGGCGCGCTGGCGGCGGGAGCCGTGCTGCTCGTGGCCTTCGCCCTGGTGGAAAGCCGCAGCGATCACCCGGTCCTGGACCTGACGCTGGTGGGGAACGTGTCGTTCATGGGCTGGTGCCTGGGGACCCTGGCGACCTCGGTCGGCTTCCTGGGCGTGCTTGTCTTCCTGCCCACCTACGTGCAGGGCGTGAACGGAGTCTCGGCGAGCGAGGCGGGCGTGATGATGCTCATGCTGACCGCCCCTGTCCTGGTCGTCCCGCCGCTGGGCGGCTGGCTGGTGACCCGCGGTGTGCCCGGACGCGCTCTGATCACCGCGGCGCTGGCCCTGGTCGCGGCGGGCAACGCCTGGCTGACCGTGCTTCACCCTGGGATCGGGACGCTCGCGCTGCTCGGCCCGTTGCTGCTGATCGGCGTCGGGATGGGACTGTCGTTCGGGATCACCGACGGCCAGGCCATGAACGTCGTCGAACCCGACCGCGTCGGAGTCGCGGCAGGATTCCTCAACACCGTGCGTGGCACGGCCGAGGCGTTGGTCATCGCGGTGTTCGGCGCGGTGCTGGTCAGCATCATCGGCGCCAGGACCGGCTCAGCCGTCGCGGCGGCACGAATCGCCGCGGGCGACGTCGCCGCTCACGAACAGGCCGCGTTCACCGATGGGTGGCGGGTGACCCTCTGCGGCGTCGCCCTGCTCACCGCACTCGGCGCCGCTGCCGTGTTCTTCATGCTCCGGACGCGCCGCCCGCGCCACGGCTAGCCGCCCTGGTCGCCCGCGGGCAGGGTCGGGCTCTCCTCGTCGATGGGCCCCTCCGGCGCGATGCCGGTGGAGTCCTCGAGGGTGGAGCGGCCGTGCGGACGGTCGGTCTTGCCCTTCACGCCCGCCTGCTCCCGGCCGGGTTCCTGCTTCTGCTTGGCGAGCTCCTCGCCACCCCTGGTGATCGTCTCGCCCACGGTCACGCCCGACTCCTCCTCGGCGGACGGCTTCCGCCCGGGTCCGGGCTCGCCCGCGGCCTCCGGCCGGAACGCCAGGTCGCCCGCCCGCTTGGCCTCGGTGTCCGGTCGTTCGTTTTCACTCATGATGAAGTCACCTCCCGGTCAGCAGATCCGCGGCAGCGGGTCGCCGACCAGCACGTCGATGATCCGGGTGCCGCCGAAGGCGGTCTTCAGCAGCACCAGGCCCGGGGGATCGTCCCGCACGTGGCCGACGACCGCGGCGCCCTCGCCGAGCGGGTGGCCCCGCAGCGCGGCGAGCGCGGATTCGGCCGCGTCCCCGTCCACGACCGCGACCATCCGGCCCTCGCAGGCGACGTAGAGCGGGTCGATGCCCAGCAGCTCGCAGGCTCCGCGTACGGCCGGGTGTACGGGCACCGCGTCCTCCTCGACCACGACGGCGACGCCGGAGGCGCGGGCGATCTCGTTCAATATCGTCGCGACGCCGCCCCGGGTCGCGTCCCGCAGGCACCGCACTCCCTCACCCACGGCGGCCAGGAGGGCGGCGATCAGGCCGTTGAGCGGGGCGGTGTCCGACGTCACGTCGGCCTCGATGTCCAGCTCGCCCCGGGCCAGCATGATCGTGACACCGTGCTCGCCGACCGGGCCGGACACGAGGACGGCGTCACCGGGACGGGCGTGTGCGACGCCGAGGCGCGCGTCCCGCTCCAGCAGTCCCACGCCGGCCGTGGTGACGTAGCAGCCGTCGGCCTTGCCGCGCTGCACCACCTTGGTGTCCCCGGTCACGATCGACACCTCCGCCGCCGTGGCGGCCCGCGCCATCGACGCGCTGATCCGCCGCAGGTCCTCGACCGGGAACCCCTCCTCCAGGACGAAGCCGGCCGACAGGTACAGCGGCCGGGCCCCGCACACCGACAGGTCGTTCACGGTCCCGTTGACCGCGAGGTCGCCGATGTCGCCCCCGGGGAAGAACAGCGGGGAGACCACGTAGGAGTCGGTCGTGAACGCGAGCCGCGCGCCGCCCGCGCCGAACACCGCGCCGTCCTCGAGCGGCTCGAGCAGCGGGTTGCGGAACGCGTCGAGGAAGACCGCCTCGATCAGGGTCTGGGTCGCCTTGCCGCCTGCGCCGTGGGCCATCGTGATGTGCTCCTCGCGCACGCGGGCCTTCCGCTGTCGCGCGCGGTCGATGCGTTCGAGGACCTGTTCCTCACGGCTGGTCACCTCGTCGCCTCCCTCACCCGCTGCCGGGAGAAGCGGCCGAAGTTGTAGTAGGCCGCGCAGGCGCCCTCGGACGACACCATGCAGGTGCCGATCGGCGTCTCCGGCGTGCAGGCCGTGCCGAACACCTTGCACTCCCACGGCTTGAGCACGCCCTTGAGCACCTCGCCGCACTGGCAGGCCTTGGGGTCGGCCACCCGGTTGCCGGGTATGTCGAACAGCCGCTCCGCGTCGTACGCCGCGTACTTCTCGCGCATGCGCAGCGCCGAGTGGGAGATGAAGCCCAGGCCGCGCCACTCGAAGTAGGGCCGCAGCTCCATCACCTCGTTGACGGCCCGCAGGGCACGGAGGTTGCCCGCCCACGGCACGACCCGGGCGTACTGGTTCTCGACCTCCGACCGGCCCTCGGTGAGCTGGAGCAGCAGCATGTAGACCGACTGGAGGATGTCCAGCGGCTCGAAGCCCGCCACGACCAGCGGCTTGCCGTAGCCGCGGGCGATGAACTCGTACGGCCGGCAGCCGATGATCGTGGAGACGTGGCCGGGCCCGATGAAGCCGTCGAGACGCAGGTCGGGCGAGTCCAGGATCGCCTTGATCGCGGGGATGATCGTCACGTGGTTGCAGAAGACCGAGAAGTTCCGCACGCCCTCGGCCGCCGCCCGCAGCACGGTCATGGCGGTCGACGGCGCGGTGGTCTCGAACCCGATGGCCATGAAGACCACCTGGCGGTCCGGTTCGCGCCGGGCGATCTTCAGGGCGTCCAGCGGCGAGTAGACCATGCGGATGTCGGCGCCCTGGGCCGTGGAGTCGAAGAACGATCCGCGCCCGCCCGGCACCCGCATCATGTCCCCGAACGACGTCATGATCACGTCCGGCCGTTCGGCGATGTGGATCGCGTCGTCCACGCGGCCCATCGGGATCACGCAGACCGGGCATCCTGGGCCGTGCACCAGCGTGATCGTCTCGGGCAGGTAGTCCTCCAGCCCGTGCTTGTAGATGGTGTGGGTGTGGCCGCCGCACACCTCCATGAACTTGTAGGCCCGGCCCGGCTGGCACAGGCTCGCGATCCTGGCGGACAGCGCCCGCGCCTTGTCCGCGTCGCGGTACTCGTCGACGAAACGCACCGCCGCTCACCTCTCTATGGACGAGTCGCGCAGCGCCGCCAGCTCGTCCTCGTACGCCTGGCCGATGCCCTCCAGGAACTCCAGTGCGGCCCTGGCCTCGGCCTCGTCGATCTTCGACAGCGCGAAGCCGACGTGGATCAGGACCCAGTCGCCGGGCCGCAGGGGCTGGCCGTCGAGCAGGCCGATGTTGACGGCCCGCCGGACCCCGCTCACGTCTACCCTGGCGAGGTCAGTCTGGCCGGGCGGAATCTCCACGATCTCGCCCGGAATGCCCAGGCACATAGGACGCCTCCGCAGTGGTGTCGGGGTCGAGCTGGATGGATTCGAGGACGAGGCTGTCGCCGCCCTCGGTGTCGACGTCGATCCCGCCGCACAATCCGCAGATCGTGAGCGGGTCGGCGCACATCGCGGAGTGCCCGCAGCCCCGGCAGATGAGCCGTACGGGCTCGACGACCAGGTCGAGCGTCGCGCCCTCGGCGACGGTGCCGGCGGAGGCCAGGCAGAAGGCCTGGTCGAGGGCGTGCGGGGCGATGCGCAGCAGCGCGCCCGCCCGCACCCGGGCACGGCGCACCCGCCTGCCGTCGGCCCGGCGCTCCACGGCGTCGACCACGGCCTCGGCGATCCCGAACTCGTGCATCGGGGTCACATCCTTCTGATCCGCAAATAACGTCGGATGTCGGGCAGCGACTGGACGACCAGCACGGCCAGCCCGGCCGCGCCGGCCAGGAGCAGCACGGTGATCACAGGTCTGCGCATCCTCCCGCCTCCTTCGCGATCAGTTCGAGCACCAGGACGGCCGCTTCGGGGACCGCCGCCGCGACCGGCGGGCTCAGGTCCATCCCCGGCGTCACGTCGGCGGGCTCGCAGCCGACCAGCAGGACACTGCCGCCCCGTGGGAGATCGAGGCCGGAGGCCAGCGTGAGCACCGCGTCGGGGGTCATCGCGTGCGCGTCCACGAAGGCCGGCGCCGCTTCCGGGAGGGTGGGCTCCAGGACGCTGAGCGTGCCGGGGGCCCGTCCCGCCGGGATCGCGTCCACGAGGATCGTGAGGTCGTATCCCGAGGTCAGCTCGTAGGCGAGATGGATCCCCCGGATGCCGAAGTCGCCGACCTCCACCCCCTCGGGCACCCCGGTGGCGGCGAGGTGGCGGGCCACCGCCACGCCGAAACCGTCGTCGCCGAGGAAGACGTTGCCCACGCCGGCCACCAGGGTTCTCACGCGGGTTCCACCTCGTCCGGCGCGAAGTAGAGGAAGCGTCCCTGCTCGCGGTGGAGATCGGAACCGGGATCGTCCTCCAGTGTGACGGCCAGGTGATGCAGCCCGTCCACGTCGAGGAACACCGCCTCGACCCGGGCGACCCGCCCGGCCAGGAACATGTCATGCGCGTCGGCGCGCCGGGCGCCGGGCCGCAGCCGCACCCGGCTCCCCCTGGCGATCCGCACCCCGGCCACGGTCACGGCGTCGTCCTCCGGTGTCGTCCTGGTGGGGACCTCCAGGTGACGGATGGCGCCGTGGAGACGTTCGAGCAGTTCCGGCGGCAGGTCGGCGGCTCGTTCGAGGATCTCGGCGGCGCGCGGGTCGGTGACCCGGGCCTCCCGCTTCTCCTCCTCGGTGAGGGTCAGCGTGCGCAGCGTGAGCAGTTCGTCGATCTCGGTCGAGTCGAACAGGTCGCCCGGACTCTCCGGCGCGATGGCCGGGTGGTCGTACAGGATGATCGGCGAGGACAGCACGACGTCGCGGCGGCCGGGCTCGCCCACCAGGACCGGCCAGGTGTTCTCGTTGCGGCACTGCCGCGCCGCGGCCTCGGCCCACATCGGCGGATCGAGCAGCGAGACGAAGGCCCCTCCGCTCACCCCGATCAGCAGGTGGGCGGCGACCAGAGAGCGGCGCAGGGCCTCCTCACGCGGCGCGTCCGCCCGCTCCCAGTGGGCCGTGTTCTCCACCTCGACCCGCAGGCGGACCAGCCCGTACGGCCCGGGCAGCCGTTCGGCGGAGACCCGCATCTCCGCGTCGAGCCGCTGGTGCTCGCAGACGATCCGGCCGGTCCGCTCGCCGCCGGGGTCGGCGATGTTCTCGATGACGCGGTCGCCGGGCACCCGGACCTCGATCGTGCGCCGCCCATTCGTCACGTGTGTCAGGCTCAGCCTGGTGCGGGCCTCCCGCTCGGTGGCCTCGTCGAAGCTGAGGTAGTCGCGCCCGCCGACGGTCAGCTTCGGCACGGGCCAGTAGCCGTCGTCCTCCTCATGCTCGACCGTCCTGCTCCTGACGTGCAGGAACCGCAGGCGCACATCGAGCTGGGCCTCGCCGGGGGCCTCCAGCAGGCACTCGGTCACGCTGCCCGACGGCTCGCCGGGGTAGTTCGGCGGCACGAGCACGCCGAACTGCCAGCGCATGCGGTTCTTGGCGGCCGAGGCGCGGTAGGGGTAGAGCAGGTAGCCTTCGTACAGCACGGCGTCCGCGACGCGGCGGGCCGCCTCCATCGGCGCGGTCACCGGCCGGCCTCCTTCATGAGCAGCTCGATCGCCTCGTCGACGGTCGCGAGCACGCGTTCGGACTTGAAGCGGAGGACCTCGCGCACGGTGTCGCGGCGCAGCCGCAGCCACCCGGAGCCGGGGAAGGCGGTGTCGATCGTCTCGCGCCACACCCCGACCGGCAGACGGTGGCGGGTCTCGCAGTGCCAGGGGATCTGCCGCATGCTCACCCCGCCGCCGGAGCGGGCCAGCACGGTCCCGCTGAACAGCAGCAGCAGCGGGATCTCGCCGTCGTCCAGGGAGGCGAAGTATCGGCCCGCGGCCACCTCCAGGTCGTAGCCGCACGGCACGGTCAGGTCGATCTCCGTGCTCGCGGTGAAGGCGGGCACCATCGCCTGCGCCATGGCGAACTGCACCGGCCGCAGCGTGTCGCCCCACCGGGCCGGCTCGCCGAACAGGTCCGCCAGCAGCGCCGCCTCCTGCGGCCCGTACGGCCTGCGGCGCGGCTCGATCCTGATCTGGCAGCGCAGCGCGACGGCGTGGACGCCCTCGGGGGAGGGGTCGGTGACGCGCAGGCGGAAGACGAGCGTGGGCGAGGCCGCGTACGGCTCGGGCCGGACGCCCAGGCAGTCGAAGCGGAGACCATCGTCCAAGGTCAGACCTCCTTCAGAACACGGGCCCGCCGGCGCAGGTCGGCGAAGAAGCCGTCGATGGCCTCCCACGCCTCCCGCCCGCCGCCGAAGCCCTTCCAGTGCAGCCGTACGAGGCCGACGAGCCGGTAGCAGGCGTCGATCGGCACGAGATGGCAGGAGAACGACCCGTCGGGAGCCCGGTCCACCAGCAGCGCCTCGACGTCGGGCTCGGCGTCCGCCAGCGCCGGGTTGGCCGCGAGCACCCGCTCCCAGGTCGCGAGCGGGAGCAGCGACTCGGTCGCCCCGGCCGGGCTGGGATAGAAGGCCACGGTCCGGCCGAGCGAGGAGTTGTGGAAGAAGAACGCCGTACGCACCGGGATGCCCAGGTCGTCCCAGTCGTCGGGGGAGACCCGGAAGGACGGCGCGTAGAGGAAGCGGTCGGGCACGGCGTGATACCGCCCCTGACCCGGCCGGACGAACAGCAGGCGGCAGCCTCGGCACACGCACATCAACGCCCGGGTCTCCAGGTCGACGACGTGCCCGTGCTCGCCTTCCAGGAACTCGGCGCACATCTCGCACCGCTCCGCCGGCTCGGCCCGGGCCGGTTCGCGGAAGCGGCGCAGGCCGGTGCTCACGACGGCCGCCTGCCTATCTGCAGGAGTGTCACGGCATCCCTGACCGGGCTCTCGACGTCCACCCGCGCCACCTCGGGGGCCACCCGGGCGATGGCGCGCTCGATCGACTCGGTGACGGTGATCCGCGACGAGGGGCAGCCGCAGGCCCCCTCCAGGCGCAGCCGTACGACGCCGCCCTCCACGCTCAGCAGCTCGGCCCCGTGACCATAGGGGTGGCCGTCGAGCGCGGCCCGCACCCGCTCGGCGGTGGTCAGCGGGTGCAGGTCGTGCAGCACGAGCAGGCCCGAGACCAGCGGGTCCTCCACGAGACCGCGCAGCGCGCGGGCCGCCCCGGCCTCGGTGACGATCGCCATGACGCGTTCGAGGCCCGCGCCGTACAGGCCGACGATCTCCCGCACGAGCTCCTCGGCCCTGGCCCGGGCTCCTTCGCCGGTCAGCTCCGCGATGAGCCGCTCGATCCGCTCACCGGTGGCGGCGACGTCGTGAGTCATGGCGTCCCCGTGAACGCGTGCGGGCTGTGCACCACGCGCAGCTGCCTGCCCCGGCCGAGGTACATGTGGACGCCGCAGGGCAGGCACGGGTCGAAGCTGCGGACGGTGCGCATGATGTCGATGCCCTTGAAGCTCTCCGGCGGGTTCTCCTCGAAGATCGGCGTGTTCTGCACCGCGTCCTCGTACGGCCCCGGGGTGCCGTTGAAGTCGCGCACGCTGGCGTTCCACGGCGTCGGCGGGTACGGGTGGTAGTTGGCGATCTTTCCGTCCCTGATCACCATGTGGTGCGACAGGACGCCTCGCACGGCCTCGGTGAAGCCGCAGGAGATCGCCTCGTCGGGCACGGTGAACGGCGACCACGTCTGGGTGTGCCCCTGGCGGACCTCGCCCAGCGCCTGCTCCGCGAAGTGCAGCGCGCACGCGGCGGCGTACGCCTGGAAGTACGTCCTGGCCCGGTTGCGCTCGATGGCGTTGGACAGCAACTCCCCGTCGCGCCGGGGGATCCGCCACTCGAACGTCTTTTCCGGCCGGGTCGCCGTCCTCGGCAGGTTGATCTCCACGCTGTGGCCGGTGGACCGGACGTAGCCGATGTCCACCAGGCCCGACAGGGCGGTGACCCACAGGCGGGCGAGCGGCCCGCCGCCGGTGTCGAGCGCGAGCAGGTTCTGCCCGTCGAACCAGCGCGGCGACATCACCCAGCTGTACTTGTCGGTGAAGTCGCGCTTTTGCGGATGCGGGATCGTGTGCTGGTTCCACGGATGGCGGATGTCCACCGGGTTGCCCAGCGGGTCCTCGGTGACGAACGGCTCCCTGTCGGCCCAGTCGTCGTAGTAGGAGCTGCCCAGCAGGATGCGGATGCCGAGGTTGATGTCCACCAGGTCGTTGGTGACGAGTTCCCCGTCCACCACGATGCCCGGGCTGACGAACATCTTCCGGCCCCAGTCGTTCATGTTCCGGTAGTCGAAGTCGCAGTGCTCGGGGTCCTGGAAGCTGCCCCAGCAGCCGAGCATCACCCGCCGCCGGCCCACCTGCTCGTAGCCGGGCATCGCGTCGTAGACGAAGTCGAACAGGTCGTCGTGCATCGGGACGACCCGCTTCATGAACTCGACGTACCGCATCAGCCGGGTGAGGTAGTCGGTGAACACCTGCACGGTCGCGACCGTCCCGATCCCGCCGGGGTAGAGCGTGGAGGGGTGCACGTGCCTGCCCTCCATCAGGCAGAACATCTCGCGGGTGGTGCGGCTCATCGCCAGCGCCTCGCGGTAGAACCCGCCCTCCAGCGGGTTCAGCGAGCGCATGATGTCGGCGATCGTGCGATATCCGTGGTCGGCCGCGTGCGGGGCCTCGGTGCGCTCGGCCTGCGCCAGCACCCCCGGGTTGGTCTCGCGCACCATCTTCTCGCAGTAGTCGACCCCGACCAGGTTCTCCTGGAAGATGTTGTGGTCGAACATGTACTCGGCCGCCTCGCCGAGATTGATCATCCACTCGCCGATGTGCGGCGGGCGCACGCCGTATGCCATGTTCTGGGCGTAGACCGAGCAGGTCGCGTGGTTGTCGCCGCAGATCCCGCAGATACGGCTGGTGATGAAGTGCGCGTCGCGCGGGTCCTTGCCCTTCATGAAGATGCTGTAGCCGCGGAACACCGACGAGGTGCTGTAGCACTCGGCGACCTCGCGGTTGGCGAAGTCGACCTTCGCGTAGATGCCGAGACTCCCGACGATCCTGGTGATCGGGTCCCAGGCCATCTCGACCAGTTCGCGTTCCTTCTCGGTGGGGAGCGGCTGCTCCCGGTCGCGTTGCAGCGTCATCGCTAACTCCAGGGCGCCTTGTAACCGGTGAGCAGTTCGCGGCCCTTCTTGTGCCACTTCGGCTCTTTGTCGACCGTCTTGAACGTGATGCTGCGCAGCGCCCGGATCACCGTGCCGTACGCCACGCTCGCGGTCGAGGAGACGCGGGCGCCGGGCGGCTCGTCCATGAACGGCATGAACTTGTCGGGGAAGCCGGGCATCGTGCAGGCGATGCAGATGCCGCCCACGTTGGGGCAGCCGCCGATGCCGTTGATCCAGCCGCGCTTGGGCACGTTGCACCGCACGACCGGCCCCCAGCAGCCGATCTTCACCAGGCACTTCGGCGAGCCGTACTCGGTGGCGAACTGGCCCTGCTCGTAGTAGCCCGCCCGGTCGCAGCCCTCGTGCACGGTCTGGCCGAACAGCCACGTGGGGCGCAGCATGTGGTCCAGCGGGATCATCGGTGCCTGCCCGGCGAGCTGGTAGAGCAGGTAGAGGATCGTCTCCGACAGGTTGTCCGGGTGGATCGGGCAGCCGGGCACGTTGACGATGGGCACCCCGGCCTTCGACCGCCAGTCCCAGCCCAGGTAGTCGGCCACGCCCATCGCCCCGGTCGGGTTGCCCGCCATCGCGTGGATGCCGCCGTACGTCGCGCAGGTGCCGGCCGCGAGCACGGCGGTCGCCTTGGGCGCGAGACGGTCGAGCCACTCACTGGTGGTCATCGGCTGGCCGGTGTCGGGGTTGTTGCCGAACCCGCACCAGTAGCCCTCGCGCTTGATCGACTCGTTGGGGATCGATCCCTCGATGACCAGCACGAACGGGTCGAGCTCACCCCGGTCGGCCTTGAAGTACCACTCGATGAAGGTGTCTGCGCCCTGCATCGGGCCGCACTCGAAGTCGATCAGCGGCCAGTGGACCGCGACCTTGGGCAGGCCGGGCAGCGCGCCGAGCACGATCTCCTCGATGCTCGGCTGGGTCGCGGCGGTGAGCGCGACCGAGTCGCCGTCGCAGCTCAGTCCGGCGTTTATCCACAGGATGTGGATGACAGGCTCCTTCTGTCCGTCAGGCGCCGTCATCGCTGTCACCAGCTTCCGATCGGATCAGCGCGTGCTGGGTCAGCTCCCAGAGCGCGTGGTAGACGGTGGTCTGGGCCTCCTGGATCCGGTGGACCGAGGCCGAGGGCACCACGAACAGATGGTCGATGGTGCCGAGCTCGGCCATCTGGCCGCCGCCGTAGCCGGCCAGCCCGACCGTGAGCATGCCGCGCCGGTCGGCCTCCTCGAACGCGGCGATGAGGTTGCGCGAGTTCCCGCTGGTGGACAGGCCGAGGGCGATGTCTCCCGCGAAGGCGGACGCGGCGAGCTGCCGGGCGAAGACCACCTCGAAGCCGATGTCGTTCGCCAGCGCCGTCACGACCGCGATGTCCGCCGTGAGGGCGAGCGCGGGAAGAGGGCGGGCATGATCCCCGGGATTCATGAAGAGCGTGGCCACGTCCTGGGCGTCGGTCGAGCTGCCCCCGTTGCCGAAGGCGAACAGCCGGGCTCCCGCCGTGAACGCCTCCGCCATCGCCTCGGCGCACGCCGCGATCCGCTCCCCGTCGCGCTCAAGCACCGTCCGGCGCAGGGTGACGATCTCGTCGACCTTCTCCACCGTCGACCCGCGTACGGAGGTCATCACCGCGTCGAGGTCCGTGGACCCCGAGTAGAGGAAGGGGTACAGCGCCTCGATGTCGCTCACTGCCTCATCTCCCTCACGACCGCGATGGCCTCCTTGGCGTGGACCAGGACGGTGTCGCCGGGCCCGGCCTCCACGAGGGCGACGCTGACCACCTCCCGGCCCCGGCCGGTGTCGACGAGGGCGAGGTCCCGCTCCATGAGCCGTACGACGGTCACCGCGACGGCCTCGTCCGAGCAGGTGACGCACGTCTCGCCGTGTGTGTCGTCGTGGCAGCTCATGGCATGACCCGTGGATCCAGCACGCCGGGCTGCTCGAAGAACACGTGCACCAGCTCCCAGAGGATGTGGTAGGTGGTGACGTGCACCTCCTTGACCACGCGGGGATCGGCGGAGCGGGCGATCAGGACGTGGTCGACGGCCGGGCTGCGGCCGATCGGGCCGCCGTCGTCGCCGCCGGTCAGCGCCAGCGTGAGCAGGCCGAGCCGGTGCGCCGTCTCCAAGCCTCTGAGCACGTTCACGCAGCCGCCGTCGGAGGAGATGCCGAGCGCGATGTCCCGCGGCGCGGCGAGACGGCGAAGCTGGTGCGCGAAGACCTCCTCCAGGCCCGCGGTCGCGGCCACCCCCGTGATCGTCGCCACGTCGCTCGTGAGCGAGAACGACGGCAGCGCCCGCTTGCCCACGATCACCGGGTGGACGAACTCCACCGAGATGTGCTGGGCGTCGGTGGCGGCCTCGCCGTTGCCGAAGACGATGAGCCTGCCGCCGCCGTGGAAGCGCGTCGCCATCGCGTGGCAGGCCCTGGCCACCACGTCGGCCTCGTCGGCAAGGCCGAGCGCCGGCCCCACACGACGAGCGAACACCTCAGGAACACGTGCAAGGACCGCCTGGTCCATCGCGGACCACTTCCCCCGGATCGCGTCTTCCCCGCAGGAAATCCCCTGGTTAACGACCGTACGCCGCGTCGTGACGGGGGGAATCAACAGATGTCGGTGATTTCGTAAAGACCGCTACATTCCGGGCACACCGATGGCCCCGGTCGCGCCGGGGCCATCGAGGGAGCGAGGGCCTACCCGACGCTCTTGCGGCGGTACAACGCCACCACGGCCACGACGCCGACGGCGGCGAGGGCCACCTGGATGATCAGTTCGATCCAGTCGATCCCCGGAGTGGTGGCCACTCCCAGGCCCCGGGCGATCGCCGAGCCGATGAGAGCGGCGATGATACCGATGACCACGGTCAGCCAGATAGGGATGGCCTGGCGCCCGGGAACGACCAGCCGGCCGAGAGCGCCGATGATGAGTCCGATGATTATGGCGGAGATGATGCCGCTGACGGCCATGCTGCCACCCTCCTTGTGTTCGGCTGCCTGCCTTCTGCCCAGGCGAAACCGGACAAAACGCAACAAAGAGTGACGATCAGGGCCGGGCGATGCGGTTCTCCCAGGCCCAGGCCGCGACCTCGACCCGGTTGCGCAGGCCGAGCTTGGCCTGGATGCCGGCCACGTGGCTCTTGACCGTGCTCAGCGAGATGAACAGCTCGGTCGCGATCTCCTGGTTCGTACGGCCCCGGGCGACGGCCCGGACGACCTCCAGCTCCCTGTTGGAGAGCGGATGGTCCGCCCCGCCGGAGGTCGGCAGCTGAGCCGTCAGATGGCGCAGCAGCCGCAGGGTGACCGACGGGGAGACCAGGGCGTCCCCCTGGTGGGCGGCACGCACGGCCTCCACGAGCAGGGCGGGGCCGCAGTCCTTGAGTACGAAGCCGGTCGCACCCGCCCGCAACGCACCGTAGACGTACTCGTCCAGGTCGAACGTGGTGACGACGACCACCCGCAGCGGGTCGGGGACGCCGGGCCCGGCCAGGGCGCGGGTGACCTCGATGCCGTCGAGCCGGGGCATGCGCACGTCCACGAGGCACACGTCGGGTCGCAGCCGCCGGGCCGCCTCCACGGCCTCGGCGCCGTCGGCCGCCTCGGCGACCACCTCGATGTCGGGCTGGTCCTCCAGGATCAGCCGCAGGCCGCCGCGGACCATCGCCTGGTCGTCGGCCACCAACACCCTGATCGTCATCGGCGTGCCCGCTCCGGCAGCGCCTGTGACCGGGGCACGGGCAGGGTGGCGAGCACCGACCAGCCGGACCCCGGACGCGCCCCGGCGCGCAGTGTGCCGCCGAGTGCCTCGACCCGCTCGCGCATTCCGATCAGGCCGTACCCGCCGCGCTGGTGGTGCCGCGAGGGGCCTCGCGGGGAGTCGTCGGCGACCTCGACGGTGAGCGTCTCACGGTCCCGCTCCACGCTGACCGTGACCGAGCGGGCCCGCGGGGCATGGCGGGAGACGTTGGTCAGCGACTCCTGCACGATCCGGTAGACCGTGGCGGCCACCTCGGGCGGCCACGTCGCCGTCTCCTCCTCGCCCGGCAGCCGCAGGCGCACCGCACGGCCGCCCGCCTCGAAACGCCCGACCAGATCGCCGAGCCCACCCAGCTCGCCGAGCCCGCCGGGCGCGGGGGCGGCGGGCTCGTCCGGGTCGCGCAGCAGGCCGACAACCCGGCGCATCGCGGCCAGCGCGTCGGACCCGGCGGCCTCGATCTCGGCCAGGGCGTCGCCCGCCTTCTCCGGGCTCCTCCGCGCGACCAGGCGGGCGGCCTGGGCCTGCACCACGATGCCGGTGACGTGATGGGCGACGACGTCGTGCAGCTCGCGGGCGAGCCTCAGCCGTTCCGCGCGGCGCACCCTATCGGCGACGGCCCGCCTGCGGGCGTCGAGCAGCCGCGGGCACAGCCCGGCCACGACGGCGAAGGCCCAGGCCAGGACGTTCATCAGGGTGACCGAGGGCACTGCGGCGGCGAGCGTGTGCGCCGTCAGCAGGCTGCCGGCGGCCACGGCAAGCCCGCCGGCCGCCACGCCGCAGGCCGTGAGGACCGGCAGCGCCCTGACCGCCGTGCCGACCAGCACCGCCAGGCCGAGGGCCATCCCGGGACCGGGCTCGCTGGGCAGATCGGCGAACCTGGCGGCCAGGACGGCGGTCGCCGCGACGGCCAGACCGGCCCCGGCCGCCCGTGCCGGGTCGAACCGCCGCGCCAGGGCGATCACGCACACCACCGCGCCCGCGGCGCAGTCGAACCGCCAGTAGCCGCCGCCCCAGCTGCCGGCGATCCGGGACGCCCAGAAGGCCAGCACCGCGGCGAAAACGGCGCCAAGTCCGACGTCGGCCGCCCATCCCCCTACACGCACAGCAGCGAGGCTACGAGATCGGCCGCCCGGGCAGAACCGGCCGAAAGTACTGTTATCGCTGTGCCGGTCATCGGTGCGGCGGTGCGGTGCTCTCCCGTACGACGAGGGTGGTCGCGAGCTCGACCCGGTGCTGTTCGAGCGGCTCGCCGTCCGCGAGGGCCAGGACCATCCGCGCGGCGGCGGCCCCCATCTGCACGAGCGGCTGCCGTACGGTCGTGATGGGCGGCCCGGCCCACTGGGTGAACGACAGGTCGTCGAACCCGACGACGCTGAGGTCCTCGGGGATTCGCAGCCCGGCCCGCCTGGCGGCCTCGTACACGCCGAGCGCCTGCAGGTCGTTGGCGGTGAAGACGGCGGTCGGGGGATCGGGCAGGCGCAGCAGTTCGGCCCCGTCACGCAGGCCGCCCTCCACGTACAGGGTGCTGACGCGCACGAGATCGGGGTCGACGGGCACGCCCGCCGCGTCCATCGCGGCGCGGTAGCCGTCGAGGCGCGCCCGGCAGCACGGCCACTGCGTCGGGCCGCTCAGCATCGCGATGCGGCGGTGGCCGAGGTCGAGCAGGTGGCGGGTCGCGGCCATCCCGCCGCTCCAGTTGGTGGCGCCGACCGACGGGGTCTCGTGCAGCGGCTCGCCCGTCGGGTCGAGCACGACCAGGGGGATCGAGCGGGTGGCGAGCTGCGACTGCTGCTGCACCGTGAGCTCGGAGAAGACCGCCACGACGCCGGTCGGGCGGCGGGCGAGCACCTGCTCGGTCCACGCCCTGCCCGGGGTGAGCCGGCCCTGCATCTCGGTCAGCACCACGGCCAGCTCATGCTCCCTGGCGACCTGCTCGACCCCCTGGATGATCTCCAGCGCCCACAGGCTCTCCAGAGCGTGGAAGACGAGCTCGATGATCGCCGCGGGCTCGCTGTCGCGGCGCCGGTATCCGTGCTCCCGCAGCACCGCCTCCACCCGCTGCCGGGTGGCCAGGGCGACTCCCGCATGCCCGTTGAGCACCCGCGACACGGTCGGCGCCGACACTCCCGCCAGGTGGGCGATCTCGGCCACGGTCAGCCTCTGAGGCGGAAGCTCCCCGTCGAGGGCCCGGTCGGTCGAGGTCACGGCGACAGTCTATGGGCCTTCGCTCTCTTTCGGCTGGATCAGGCCGGCCGCGAGCAGCAGTTCGTGGGCGAGCCGGGCGGCGTGCTCGGGCCGGGCCTGCCCGGCCTCCTCCAGCGGCCCGCCCTCCAGGCCGCCCGCAAGCGCCCGTACGGCCTCGGCGAGCGTGCGCACCTGCCGTTCCGTCGCGTCGAGCCTGGCTTTGAGCTCGTCGATCTCTTCAGGATGGGACATGCTCCAAGTCTTCCCCGGGCCCTTCGGCCCTACCGCGGACGGCGGCGGGGGCCGACGGTGAAAGTCAGGGGGTGAAAGGCAGGGCTGAAAGGCAGGGGTGAAAGGCAGGGGTGACCGCCGTGTTCGTCGATCGTCGTGACGCGGGCCTGCGCCTGGGCGAGCGGCTGCGCGGACTCCCGGGGACGGAGGACGCGGTCGTCCTCGGGCTGCCCCGAGGGGGCGTGCCGGTGGCGTATCACGTGGCCAGGGCCCTCGGCGCCCCCCTGGACGTGATCGTCGTACGCAAGCTGGGCGTGCCGTACCAGCCGGAGCTGGGCTTCGGCGCCATCGGCGAGGGCGGGGTGCGGGTGGTGAACCCCGACGTCGTACGGCTCGCCAACATCACCCGCGACGAGATGGCCGAGGTGGAGCGCCGCGAGCGGGCCGAGCTGGAGCGCCGCGCCCGCCGCTTCCGGGCCGGCCGCGAGCCGGTGGACCTGGCCGGCCGCACGGTGATCGTGGTGGACGACGGGATCGCGACGGGCGGGACGGCCCGCGCCGCCTGCCAGGTGGCCCGCGCGCACGGAGCCTCCCGGGTGGTGCTCGCGGTGCCGGTCGGCGCCCCCGAGACGATCGCGAGCCTGCGCAGAGACGCCGATGAGGTCGTCTGCCTGGACACGCCCGACCACTTCTACGCGATCGGCGCGTGGTACGACGACTTCACCCAGGCGAGCGACGAGGACGTGGTCGAGTGTTTGCGGCTCGCGGCCGAATAGGGACCATCGGCCCTGGTGGAAGACGTGGCCGGATGCGCAGCGTGGGATGGAGCGACTGTCAGCGGAGGAGGACGTCATGTCCACCACCCACCATGTGCACAGCCTTGACCACACGGTCCAGACGACCAACCGGTGGCTGGCCGCCCTCGCGGGAGCCATCGGCACCGAGGACCGGGAGTTCGCCCACCGCGTGCTGCGGACCTGGCTGCACGCCGTGCGCGACGGCCTCCCGGTGCCCGCCGCGGCGCACCTCGCCGCGCAACTGCCCGACCTGCTGCGCGGGATCTACTACAACGGCTGGGACCCCGCGGCGGTGCCGATCCGCCGGGACCGCGAGGAGTTCGCGGCCCATTTCGCCGCCACCGGCCGCATCGCCAACGCCGACGTGCCCAAGCTCGCCAGGGCGGTGACCGCGGTGATGTACGAGGAGCTGACGCCGGGGGTGGTCGACCACGCGCTCGGCCAGCTGCCGCGCGAGGTGCGCGACCTGCTGGGTGGTCAGGGGCTCTCCGGCAACCGCTCCCAGTAGTGCTCGATCCGGGCGTCGGGCCCGGGGTAGAAGCACAACGTCTCCCGCTCCTCGTCGAGCCACCGCACGAGGTAGGGGGGCGAGCCGTCGGTGTGGTAGAGCGCCATCACGATCCCGATGCGGCCCGCCCTGCCCCGATGGATGCTCTCGACGATCAGCCGGTCGCCGACCGACGCCTTCATCAGGAACCCACCGGGGTCGCGACCTCGGTCGTGATCGGCGTCCAGCGGTGTGCCAGGCGCTTGGTGAGGGAGGTCATGGTGGTGTATTCGAGGTCCTCGAGCGGCAGCCGGTGGGGCTCGAACGGGCCGTGGCGGCGCAGGTAGTCCATCACCTCGACGGCCTGCCGCCGGGCTCCGTCGAACGCCGGGTCGTCGAACATGTCGCGCGGGCCGATCAACCGGCCGTCCTTGATCTGGAAGCCGAGCGCGACCACCCGCGGCGGGCCGTCGAACCGGGACGGGTGCGCCTGTCCGGTGGGCACCGGCATCAGCGGCGCGTGGTGCGAGCCGCGCATGCACCCCGCCACCGAGTAGGCGAAGGCGAACGGCTCCAGCGCCTCGCCCACGGCCGGCAGGCCCGACTGGCAGCGCACGATCAGGACGGGATCGTCCTTGCCGACGTACCTTCCGGCGATCAGCGACAGCCGCTGGGTGCTGGTCGCCGCCGCGGTCGTGCCCAGCGTCTTGGAGCGGACACCGTGGATCACGTAGCGTGCCGGGGCGCCGATGTACATCAGCATGTCGTACAGGTCCGCCGGGCAGTCGAACACGATGCGCCGGTCCTCGTGGAGGTCGTACACCTCGAACGCGAACCCGGCGTGCATCTTCTCGTCGATCACCAGTCCGGCGGTGTTGGACGGGTCGGCGAACATCTTGTACAGCGGGAGGTTCCACGCGCCCGGCTCGGTCTTGTCCGCCAGGAAGCACAGCACCGGCTCCGACGGCCGCTCCTCGAACTCCAGCTCCGCGTAGCCCGGGCCCATGCCGCGCAGGTTGCCCGAGAAGGCGTCCGAGAGCAGGTCCTGGCCTGCGCCGTACAGGCCGAGTTCCTTGGCGAGGTGGGTGGTCGCCTGGAAGGTGTCCCAGGCGAAGGAGTGGATCAGCCCCGCCTCCTGGCCGTAGGTGTGGGTCATGATGAGCGAGATGTCGTCGCCGCAGCTTTCGACGTGCCCGTCAATGAGAAGCCCGGAGGACTTCGCCCGCTCGATCTCCCGCCTCGCCTCGGCCATCAGCCGGGGATGGACGGCGGAGTGGCCGACGAACCCCCCTGTGTCGGCCTTGATGATGCTCAGCGTGATCATGGGGATCACCTCCACCTCCACGTTTATTCGGACTTATGGGGATAAATAGGGCATTAGGTCACAAGCGGGGCGGACTTCCGTATGAGGGGGAGAGCCGGCCATGAAGATCAAAGATGTCATGTCCACGCCGGTGGTCGTGGTCCCGCCGATCACGCCGGTGCGGGACGTCGCGCGGCACATGGACTACTCGGGCGTCGGCTGCGTCGTGGTGTCGGAGGGGCGGGGCATCGCCGGCATAGTGACCGACCGTGACCTCGCCGTACGCGTGCTCGCCCAGGGCAGGGACGGGGACACGCCGGTCGGCGAGGTGATGTCGGGGCACCCGGTGATGGTGCGGGCGGAGGACGAGGTCGAGGTGGCCTTCGACACGTTCCGCCGCCACTCCTTCCGCAGGCTGCCGGTGGACGCCGAGGGGGGCGTGGTCGGCATGGTGACGATCGACGACCTGCTCCTCCAGATGCACCAGCTCACCGCCGATCTGCTCACGCCTGTGGTCAAGGAGATCAGCGAGCCGCAGCATCAGAGCGACTAGATGTTCACCCCCCTGCGGCGTGCGGCGGAGCGCACGCCGCCCGGCCGCGACCGTCACATCGACCTGCTGCGCGCCGTCGCCATCGCGCTGGTGGTCCTCGGGCACTGGCTGGCCGTCGTGGTGACGTACGGTGAGCGGGTCGGCGGCGACACGATCCTCGCGTTCGTCTCCTGGGCCAGGCCGCTCACCTGGCTGTTCCAGGTCATGCCGGTCTTCTTCCTGGTGGGCGGCTTCGCGGGAGCCGCGTCGCTCGGCTCCTACCGGCGGCGGGGCGGCGACGCGATCGGCTGGTTCCTGTGCCGCACCGACCGGCTGATCCGCCCCACGACGGCGTTCCTGCTCACCCTCGGTGGCGCGGCCCTGCTCGCGCTCCTCCTGGGGGTCGACCCCGCCACCGTGGGCATGGGAGTCTGGCTCGCCTGCCTGCCGTTGTGGTTCCTCATCGCGTACGTCACGGTCGTCCTGCTCACCCCGATCCTGCTCGCGCTGCACCGCCGGGCGGGCCTCGCGGTGCCCGCCGCGTTCGCGGTGGCGGTGGCGTTCGGCGACGCGGCGCGGCTGCTCGGCGGCCCGGCCGTGCTCGGCGCGGCCAACTATCTGCTGGCCTGGGCGGCGGTCTACCAGCTCGGCATCGCCTGGCGGGAGGGGGCCCTGCCCGCCCGTCCCCGCGTGGCCGTGCCCATGATCGTGGGCGGCCTGGCGGCGCTCGTGCTGCTCACCGTCCCGGGGCCCTATCCGGTGAGCATGGTCACCGATCCCAGCGACCGCCTGCAGAACACCTCGCCGCCGACGCTCGCGCTGCTCGCCCTGGCGGTCGCGCAGACGGGGATCGCCCTGCTCCTGCACGAGCGTGGTCGGCGCATGCTGCGCCGTACGCGGCCGTGGACGGCCGTCGTCGCGGCCAACTCCGTGATCATGACGGTGTTCCTCTGGCACATGACCGCGGTCGTGATCGCCGTGCCCGCTCTCTACGTCACCGGCCTGCTGCCGCAGCCGCCTCCCGGATCGGCCGCCTGGCTGCTCCTGCGCGTGCCCTGGCTCGCGTTCCTGACGGCGACCCTCGCGGTCCTCGTCGCCGTGTTCGCTTTCATCGAGCGCCGTGGCGGCCCCTGTCCGGCACCGGGCACCAAGACGGGGGCAGAGAAGACGGGGGCAGGGCCGGTGGCCGTGACCCTGGCGGGGGCCGGCCTGATCGTCGCGGGCCTGCTCGGCGCGGCGCTCACCGGCCCGGAGGGCCTGTCCGGGCCGATGCTCCCTGTTCACTTCGTCGTCTACCTCGCCGGCGCCGCGCTGCTGCGGGCCGCCCGATCGTCGTACCGGCCATGAGAGTGCCGGTGGAGGACTGGAAGAGGATCGCCGGTCGGGTTCGGGAGGAGGCGAAGCGGGAGCGGCTGTCCCTGCTGGCCGCCGGCATCGCCTTCTGGGGGACGCTGTCGATCTTCCCGATGCTGCTGGTCGTGGTGTCGGTCTACGGGCTGGTGGCCGACCCCCGTCAGGCGGCCGGACAACTGGCGTCGCTGACCCGGCCGTTGCCCGGGCCCGTCGCCCACCTGCTGGTCTCCCAGCTCGCCGCCGCCGTGCGCGTCGGAGAGAAAGGGCTCAGCACCAATCTCGCGCTGAGCCTCGTCGGCCTGCTGTGGTCCTCGTCGAGGGCCGTCCAGGCGCTCATGCGGGGCCTGAACACGGTGTACGGCGGCCGGGAGAGCCACGGCGTCATCGGCACCCGCCTGCTGGCGCTGCTCTACACGGTCGCCGCGATCCTCGGAGTGTCGGTTGTTCTGGCGCTCGTCGCCGCGTTCCCGGTCGTGCTGGGACACCTCGGCCTCGGCCGGGTGGCCCGGGCCGCCGTCGCGGTGGCGCGTTGGGCGGCGCTCGTCCTGCTCATCGGGGCGGGACTGGCGCTGCTCTACCGATTCGTCCCCGGCAGCCGCCGTGAGTCGCAGTGGCGGTCGGTCGCCTGGGGGGTGGGGCTCGCCATGCCCGCCCTGCTGGTGGTCTCGGCGGGCCTGTCGGTCTTCGTGACCAGCTTCGGGCGCTTCAACCAGACGTACGGCGCGGTCGCGGCCGTGGCCGTGCTCATGCTCTGGCTGTATCTCTCCACGCTGATCGTGCTGCTGGGCGCCGAGGTCAACGGAGCGATCGAGCGCCATCTGGGCGACGCGGCTCCCACCAACCAGGAACAAAAGGGCGACTTGTCCGGATAAATCCGTGTCAAGTGACCTTGATGGGGCAGCAGTGGGGGCGTGTCCGACAGCGGTCTATCCCCAGGCAGCGGCATCTCCAGCGTGTTCCCCTCGCTCCCGAGCCAGGGGGAGACGACGCCGGAGCCGAGCGGCTCCCCGGCGACCCCCGACCAGTCCCCGGACGGCGTGAGCCGACCGGGCGTCGACAGTGTCGACCGTGGCGCCGATCGTGGTGTCGACCGTGGCGCCGATCGTGGTGCCGACCGTGGTGCCGATGGTGGCATGGCCTCCGACCGGCCGTTCGGCCTGCCCGGACGCCCGCTGCGCAGCAACCCGTTCATGTTCGGCCTGACCGGTGCCCTCGGCGTGCTCACCGCGTGGCTCCTGGTACAGGCGATCGCCAGCGCCGGCTCGGCGATCGTGCTGATCGTGGTCTCGCTGTTCCTGGCCATCGGGCTGAACCCCGCGGTCGAGGCGCTCCAGCGGCGCAACATGTCCCGTCGCCTCGCGATCACGATCGTGTTCGGGTCGGTCATCGCGTTCTTCGTGGCCTTCGGCCTCGCGGTCGTGCCGCCGCTCACCGAGCAGACCACCGGGTTCGTCCGGCAACTGCCCGACTACGTGCAGCAGCTCCAGAACCACCCGATGATCCGCTCGGTCGACGAGCGCTACCAGATCCTCGACAAGATCCAGCAATACGTCGCGGGCGGCGGGCTGGCCACCCAGATGTTCGGCGGCCTCCTCGGTGTGGCGAGCATAGTGATCAGCGCGCTGTTCAGCGCCTTCACCGTGCTCGTGCTCACGCTCTACTTCCTCGGGTCGCTCAACTCCATCAAGGAGACGGCCTACCGGTTCGTGCCCCGCTCACGCCGTACACGGGTCCGCCTGCTCGGGGACGAGATCATCAACCAGATCGGCGGCTACGTCGCGGGCAACCTGATCATCTCGCTGATCGCCGGCGTGGTGACCTTCCTGTTCCTGGCCATGCTGAAGGTGCCGTACGCGCTCGCGCTGGCCATCTTCGTCGCGGTCACCGACCTGATCCCCCTGGTGGGTGCGGTCATCGGCGCGGTCGTGGCCTCGGGGGTGGGTTTCCTCTCCTCGGTGCAGGTCGGCATCGCCTGTGTGGTCTTCTTCGTCGTCTATCAGCAGGTCGAGAACTACTGGATCTCCCCGAAGGTGTTCAAGTCGTCGGTCGACGTGCCGCCCGTGGCGACCATCGTCGGCGCTCTGCTCGGCGGGGCGCTGCTCGGCATCGTCGGGGCCCTGCTCGGCATCCCGCTGGCGGCGGCCCTGCTCCTCCTGGCCCGCGAGGTGGTGCTGCCCCGCCAGGACCGGCTGTAGCCGTCTTCGGAAGTGGGGTGCCGTCGCGCGCCCGCTGAGGGAAGCTCGCGTCATGCGACTTCCGTACCGAATCGCGGGGCTATGGGTGCGTGTGGCGTTGCTCGTCGTGCTGCTGTGGGGCGCTCTGGTGACCGTGCTCAGCATGACCCCACGCGAGCGCACCCTCGCCGACTTCCACACCGCGCTCCGGACCGGGCAGGTCACGTACGTCATCTACTACGGCACCCCGGTGGATCTGCGGTGGTCGACGGGCCCTCTGTTCTGGTATCACGCCGACCGCTCAGCGAACGGGGCCTACACCCCCCGCACACTCCTGCGCGACCTCAACGCCGCCGTTCCCCGCCCGGAGGCCACGCTCGCTCACCCGCGCCAAGGGCTCTTCTCGGGCTGGCCGTTCCTCGTGCCGTTCCACGGCGCGACCTGGCTCGTCGGCGGGGCCTGGATCGTCGCGCTCTTCATCATGATCGGTACGGGCCGGCCCAGGCTGGGAAACAGATGGGCCTGGTTCTGGCTGTTCACCGTGGGCGAGGTGGGCGCGATGCTGTTCCTTCTCCTCGAACCCCGATCGCTGTGGCGTGGGCTGGAGCCGCAGGATCCGGTTCCCAACCCGATGGGCGCAGGTAGTGGCTGCGTGCTGGCTCTCTGCCTCAGCCTGGTGATCCCCGTTCTCGTCGCGGTCGGGCTCTCCCAGGTGGTCCCCACCCTGCTCGATCTCCTATCCGCTGCTCCGTAAGCCTGTAGCTCCAACAAATCGCGCCACACGGTTGCTCAGAGTGAGGTCCTCAGGGGAAAATTAAAACAGAATTTCGAATCCTGCGAGGAGGTGCGATGGATCTGTTCGACTCTGATCCCGAGCACCTTCGTCGTTCGAATAGCTCTGACAGCTCTGGCGACTGGTGGGACCGGTTGACTTCCGGTTCCCGGTTGTGGTCTGCGGATGGTTCGGTCGCCCGCGAGCATTTCCCGATCATCGACCCCGAGCTGCCACGGGACGCGAGTCAAGATGCCGGCGACGACGCGAGCGCCGATAGTGCCGGTGGTTGTGAAGCCGGTGCGGGTCGGAGCAAGGGCCGGTCGTCGTGGGTGTTGGTGGGTTCTCTTCGTGAGTTGGCGCAGGCGTTGGCGTTGGCGCCGTTGCCGGACGATGCGGGCATCTGTCGTGCTGAGGCTGAGGAGTTGCTGTTCGCGCGGGATCGGATCACCTCCGCGTTGGCGGATCGGGTGGGGCGGGTGCATGGTGCGGGGCAGGCCAAGCAGCATGGGCATGCCTCCACCCGTAGTTGGCTGCGCACAGCCGCAGGAATGAGCGTCGCGGGCGCCGGGCGCCTGCTCACCCTGGCCGTGGAGTTGGCGCGTCTGCCCCGGGTGCGGGAGAAGTTCGCTGAGGGTGGGTTGGCGGCGGGGGTGGTGGAGGCGATCTGCACCGCCACCGCGCAGTTGAGCGACGAGCACGCCGCCCTGGCCGAGCCGATCCTGCTGGAGCTGGCGGGCAAGGCGGGGGCGGCGGAGGTGGCCAAAGCCGGCCGCTACCTGCGGGCGGTGCTCGACCCCGACGGGGAAGACCGCGACGAGCAGGCCGACTACGCGCGGCGGTTCCTGCGGGTCCGCCCCACCAAAGGTGGGGGCCTGGAGGGGGAGTTCTACCTGCCGCGCGAGGCGGCCGCCCGGCTACGGGCCCTGCTGGACGCCTACGCCAAACCGCGCGCGGAGGGCGACGACCGGCCGCTGCGGGTCCGCCAGGCGGATGCGTTCATCGCGTTGCTTGAGGAGAAGATAGCCGCCGAGCTCCTGGTCCTGGTCAACGCCGAATCCCTCCCCACCGATCCCGGCACCGACCACTCCGCCGACGCCGAGGACCCTCAGGATGCCGAGGGCGCGGAGGGCGCGGGAGGTGTCGAGGACGGCCAGGGCGGCCGGGGCGGCGAGGACACCAGCGCCCCCGGCGACACCGCAAGCGCCGACGACGCCCGCGACATCGAAGACAGCGACCCCAGCAACGCCGACGCCGGCGAGGCCGGGGCAGATGCCGGTTCAGCGACAGATAGCGGTGCCGATGCAGCTGCGGACGCCGTTGCCGGACGCGCCGACCTCGCCACCACCGGCCCCCGCGATGAGGAGTCTCCCGATCCCGGAGCCGATGAGCCCGGAGCCGATGAGCACGACACCACGAGTGCCACATCTGCCGAGGGCGATGTTGACGCGAGCATGGCCTCTACCGAGAGCGACGACACCGAACCCGCCAAGGGCGGAGACTACGACCGCGCCGCTGCCCGCACTGGAACAACGCGTGCCAGGCGCGCAGCAGCATGGCCGCCTGCCTGCGGCGGTAGCACGCCTCCCCACCCGACGCCTCTGCCTCTGCACACAGCGCCTCTGCACACAGCGCCTCTGCACACGGCGCAATTGCCTGACCCTCCTCCCGAGGACCCACCTGGACATCACGCCCACGCCGGGCATCGGCCTGCGGGGGACCGCCGGCATGCGCAGGACACGCCCGAAGGCCCCAACGACATGCGCGGTGGACGGTCGTCACCGGGAACGGCGCAGGAAGCGTCACCGGGCGCATTGCCGGGGGCGGTGCTGGGGACAGCGCCGGGGTTGTTGCTGGCCACCGGGCAGGTGCTGCCGGTCTCCAGCGTGCATCGGCTTGCCCGCACCAGCACCCTGGTGCGGCTGGTGATGGACGCCGAGGGGCAGGTGCTGGACATGGGCCGCAAGGTCCGCCTGGCCACCCCCGCCCAACGCAGGGCCATCTTCGCCCGCTACGCCACCTGCTGGATCGACGGCTGCCCACTCCCGGCAACCATGTGCCAGATCGACCACGCCGACAACTGGAGCACCGGCGGCCTCACGAACCTGAAACTGCTCGGACCCGCCTGCCAGTTCCACAACCGCGACCGCTACCGCCACCCCGACCGCTACACCCGCCACAAAATCGGCACCGACCGCTGGACCTTCACCTACCAGCCGACCCACACCAGCCGACTGCGGATCTAGCGGGCCGCGGGCGGCACGGACACGCGCAGAACGGGGCCGGGGCAGGGGCAGGGCGCAGGGGCAGGGTGCCGTGGACGCTGGCGTTCCGCGCGGCGCGGGGAGTCTGGGTCAGCCCTTCAGCTCCCGGACCCGCTCCGACGGGGGCGCGGTGACCGCGCAGGTTCCCCAGTCCGAGAAGGTCATCTCGGTCCGTGTCTTGGCGGACAGGACGTAACGGACCGGACGCCCGCTCAGGTCCACCCACAGCTCGTAGTCGGCGGAGGAACCGAGATCGCCGGCGATGCGGGCGCGGAGCCGTGCCTGTGCGGCCGGGTCGCCTGCCCGCACCTTGGCGTACTCCTCCTCGGTTCGCTGGTCAAGTGGCATGGGGTTGGTGTAGCCGATGTAGGCCGGGAGATTCAGGCGTTCGACAGCTCGGCGCACGTCTATATGGACGGTGTAGTGAATCGTGCGGGGGCCGGTGCCGCCCTCGATGCTCACAGCCGTGAGACGGCCCGTCTTGATCAGGAGCGCGTATGCGCGCTGGCCGTCGACCAGATTGGTGGCCATCATGGTGAGTGTCCCGATGCCGAACAGATTGTAAGGCTCGTAATAGTCGGTGACCTTGTCGAAGGACTTCCCGGGAGCGACCTCGGAACCGATCGGCATCTGGAAGTAGGTGGCGTTCCGCGTCCTGATGAGACGGCCGCTGAAGCCGCCGCCGAAGTCCGCCGACAGGTCGGTCGGCGAGCCGGTCCCGGCACCGCACGAGATGAGCGTGACGCCGATCCCACTGGAGCGCAGCACGCGCTTCACGGTGGGGTGCGTGGCCAGATAGTCGCCGACCAGTGTCGCGACCGCCATGACGGACCTTCCGGGCGGCAGGGTGGCCGTGGACCCGGCCTTCAGCAGGCCGGCCGTGACGACCAGGAGGATGACCAGGAGCAGTCGGCGCACATGCAGGCTCTGCACGTCCGCGATGGTGCCGTACGGACGTGCAGAGGCTGCGAGTCGTTCTGTGCACGTTTCGTGCACGTTCCTAACGGGCCTTGAGGGTGAAGGTCGTGGTGAGGACCCGGCCCTGGGCGTCGCGGAACTGGGCCCACAGGCGATACAGGCCGGGGCTGGGGAACCGGGCGTGCAGGCCGAGTTCTGGCCCGAAGGTCTGGCCCGGCAGGGCGAAGACGGGGCGGCCCTGGTCGTCCTCGGCCTCCGCGTGCTCGTGGGCGAATCCCTTGCCGTCGAGCGGCATGATCACGACGTGCCCGGCGGCGGCCAGGTAGGGGCGCAGACCGGAGACGGGCCTGCCGGTCGCGGCATCGGCGAAGCGGAAGGTGAGGTCGCTCCTGCCGCCGGCCTCGGCCTCGCCGGTGAGGGTGACCCGGAGGCCGCCCACGACCTGCTCTCGGGGAGACGGCGACGTCTTTTCCGAGCTGGTGAAACCATCTGGGCGGCCGATCGTGATCTCCTGGTGGTCGAGGACGTCGGTCATCTCCCCGCGTCGCCGGAACTCGGCGTTGACGAGGTAACGGCCGGCGGTGGGGAAGGTCAGCCGGACGGAGAACTCGCCGGGCCGGCCGGTGGGCTCGGGGTGGACGTGGGCGAAGGTGCCCAGGTCCGCTCGGGTGGCGATGAAGTGCATCCACGCCTCGTGGCTGCGTACGACGTCGTCGACGGGACGGCCGGTCGAGGGGTCGGTCAGGCGGACGCGCACGGTGGCGGGCACGCCGGGGGCGACGTCATGGGGGACCTGGACGTCCATCCGGACGCCCGCGTCCTCGGCGGGCACGGGTTCGGTTTCGGCGGTCATCATCACGCTCATGGCCGGACGCATCGGCATGCCGGTGTTCTCCACCCAGGCGAGCACGCCGTTCATCCCGCGCTGCGCCGCCTCCGTACGGCTGAGCGCGGTGAACCCGGCGCCCACGGTCACCGCGAGGCAGGCGATGCCCGCGAGATAGCCCCAGTCGGCGAGTCGGGACACTCCGGAGCCGGGCCGGAACCGGCGCAGGCGCAGCGCGTTGGTGACGACGCTGACCGAGCTCATCGCCATCGCGGCGGCGGCGAGTGAGGGGTCGAGGAGCACGCCGTTGAAGGGGTACAGCACGCCGGCGGCGACCGGGATCAACAGCACGTTGTACGCGAACGCCCAGGCGAGTCCCTGCTTGATCGTCCTCACGGTACGCCTGGACAGGTCGATGGCCGAGACGATGCCGCGCAGGTCGCCGCCGACGAGAGTGATGTCGGAGGCCGCGATGGCGACGTCGGTCCCGGTGCCGATGGCGACGCCGAGGTCGGCCGTCGCCAGCGCCGGGGCGTCGTTGATCCCGTCGCCGACCATGGCGACGACCGCGCCGCTCTCGCGCAGGGCGGCCACGCGGGCCGCCTTGTCCTCGGGCCGTATGTCGGCGATGACGTGGTCGATGCCGACCTGCCGGGCGACGACATCGGCGGTGGCCTGGTTGTCGCCGGTCAGCATCCACACCTCCAGACCGAGCGCGCGCAGCCGATCGACGGCCTCGCGGGACTCGGGCCGGATCGTGTCGGCCACGCCGATCAGTCCGGCGAGGCGGCCGTCGAGGGCGACGTACACGGGGGTCGCTCCTTCGGCCGCGGCCTCGGCGGCCACCTGCTCCAGCTCGCCGACGCCTACGTCATGGCGGCGCATGAGTGCGGCGTTTCCGATGAGCACGGCCCTGCCGCCGGCCCGGGCCTCCACGCCGTGGCCGGGCAGGGCCTCGAATCGCTCCACCTCGGGCAGGCGGAGCTCGCGGTCCCAGGCGTGCGTGACGATCGCCTCGCCGAGGGGGTGTTCCGAGCCCGTCTCGGCCGCGGCGGCGTACGTGAGAAGCTCGTCGGCGTCTCCGCCCGCGACGGTGACGAGGCGGGTCACGTCGGGACGGCCCCGGGTGATCGTGCCGGTCTTGTCCAGGACGACCGTGGTGAGGCGGCGGGCCTGTTCGAGCGCGTCGCCGCCGGAGATCAGGATGCCCAGCTCGGCGGCCTTCCCGGTGCCCACCATGATCGCTGTGGGGGTGGCGAGGCCGAGCGCGCACGGGCAGGCGATGATCAGTACGGCGATGGCGGTGCCGATGCCCAGGGTGAGCCGTCCCTGGTCGGGGCCGAAGACCGCCCAGACGGCGAACGTGAGTGCCGCGATGCCGATGACGGCGGGCACGAACCACCCGGACACCAGGTCGGCCAGGCGCTGCAGGGGCGCCTTCGATCCCTGCGCCCGCTCGACCAGCCGGACGATCTGCGCGAGCGTCGTGTCCTGCCCGACGGCGGTGGCCCGCATCACCACAGAACCGGTCCGGTTGATCGTGGAACCGATCAGCGGGTCGCCCTCGCCCCTGCGCACCGGCATGCTCTCACCGGTGATCATGCTTTCGTCCACGGTGGAGACGCCGGCGGTCACGACGCCGTCCACGGGGATCTTCTCGCCCGGGCGCACCCGGACGAGGTCGCCGACGGCGACCGTCTCGACCGGGACCTCGACCTCGGTGTCCCCGCGCAGCACACGGGCCGTCTTGGGCCGCAGCCCGAGCAGCTCCCTGATGGCGGAGGTGGTCCGCTTCTTGGCTCTCGCCTCCATCCACCGCCCCATGAGGACGAGCGCGATGACGACGACGGAGATCTCGAAGTACACGTGCAGCGGCAGCCCCAGCCGCTCGGCCGCGGCCGGCCACAGGGTGACGAACGCGCTGTAGCCGTACGCCACCGTGGTGCCCATGGCGACGAGCGTGTGCATGTTGACCGAGCCGTGCCGGGCCGCGGCCCAGGCGGCGCGGTAGAAGGGCCGGCCCGCCCAGAACTGCGCGACCGTCGCGACGACCAGCAGCAGCGGCATCAGCCAGTCCATCGCGTCGATGGGCAGCGGCAGGTACATCAGCACCATCATCGACAGCCCGGCCGCGAGGGTGACCTGCCAGGTACGCTTCAGCCGGGCGACCTCCCGGTCCTGCTCCGGCTCTGGTTCCGGCCCGGGTTCGGGTTCGGGCTTCGGTGTGGGAACCTCCGCGGTGTACCCGGCCCGTACGACCGACTCGGCGAGCGTCTCGACGGTGACGCGGGCGGGGTCGTAGGTGACGGTGGCGACCTCCGTGGCGAGGTTCACCTCTGCCGCCGCCACGCCGTCCACCCGGGTGAGGGCCTTTTCCACCCTGCGTACGCAGGACGCGCAGGTCATGCCGCCGATGTCCAGCGTGCACATGCTCGTCACGACCGTCATCGCTCCACCTCCTGATCGAAGAGCTTCGAGGCGACGGTCGCGCGCGGCGCTTTCCCCTCGCTGCCCATCCCCTGTCGACGTGACGAGACCTGACGACAGGGACCGGACAGCGGCGCACGGCACGGTGATTCCACCTCTGAACGTGAAGGAGTCACGATGAACCAACTCGTGCTGTCCGTGCCCGCCATCAGCTGCGGCCACTGCGTCAAGGCGATCGCCGAGTCCGTCGGCGAGGTGCCCGGCGTCGGCTCGGTGGCCGTCGACTTCACCGCCAAGACCGTGGTGGTCACCGGCGCGGCCGATCCCACCGCCGTGCGTGCGGCCATCGCCGAGGCCGGCTACGAGGCCACCGAATGAGCACGGCCGATTACGACACTCTGATCATCGGAGGCGGCCAGGCCGGGCTGGCGCTGGGATACCACCTGCGCCGCGCCGGTCTGCGGTTCGCCATCCTCGACGCGCACCGGCGGGTGGGAGACGCGTGGCGCCATCGGTGGGACTCGCTCACGTTGTTCACGCCGCGCCGGTACGACGGGCTGCCCGGCCTGCCGTTCCCCGGAGACCCGGACGGCCATCCGGGCAAGGACGAGGTCGCCGACTACCTGGAGGCGTACGCGGAGCGGTTCGCCCTTCCGGTGCGCCTCGGCTGCGAGGTCACGGCCGTACGGCCGGAAGGGGGAAGGTTCCTGGTCGAGACCTCGGCCGCCGCGTACCCGGCGACCTACACGGCGGCGCGGGTCGTGGTCGCGGCGGGGGCGTTCCACACGCCGTGGACGCCCGCCTTCGCGTCCGGCCTGGACCCGCACGTCACCCAGCTGCACAGCAGCCGGTATCGCCGGCCCGAGCAGCTGCCCATGGGCGAGATCCTGGTCGTCGGCGCGGGCAACACCGGCGTGCAGATCGCCGAGGAGCTGGCCGGCACCGGGCGGCGCGTCCGGCTGTCGGTGTCGTCGATGGGCCGCGCGCTGCCCCAGCGGGTGCTGGGCCGTGACCTGTTCTGGTGGTTCTCCCACCTGGGCTTCATGGAGATCCGCGGCGACAGCCGGGTCGGGCGCCGGGTCAAAAGCCGCGAGCTGATCATCGGGATCGACGTGAAGCGGCTGCTGCGGCGGGTGGAGCGGGTGGACCGCGCCGTGGACGCCGAAGGGCGGGAGGTCGTCCTCGCGGACGGCCGTCGCGTGCGCCCCGACGGCGTCGTGTGGGCGACCGGTTTCCGCCCGCACCACCCCTGGCTGCACGTGCCGGTGTTCGACGAGCAGGGGGCGCCGGTGCACCGCGAGGGCGTCACGGCCTGGCCGGGGCTGTACTTCCTCGGTCTGCCCTGGCAGCGCGCCCGCGGCTCGTCCGTGCTGGGGTGGGTGGGCCGGGATGCCCACACCCTGGCTGACCGGCTCGTCACCACCGCGATCAATCCCGGCAAAACGCTCATCGCCCCTTAATATTGGGCAGTCCCGGCAGAGCCTGGGGTGACGAGGAGTGACATGCCGAACACGGCCGTGACGTTCGCGGTTCTCGGGCCGACCGAGGTGCGGGGACCCGGCGGCTGCGCGGCGGCGCTGCCGCCGTCCGTGCGGGCCCTGCTGGCCCGGCTGGCCCTGTCGTGCGGGCGTGTGGTGCCGGTGGACGGCCTGACGGACGCGCTGTGGGGCGACGAGGGCGACGACGACCTGCCGGCCGACGCGGTGAACGCCCTGCAGATCCGGGTGTCCAAATTGCGCCGCGCCCTCGCCGCGGCCGGGCTCGGCGCGGACGTCCTGGTCACGCAGGCCCCGGGATACCGGCTGGCCGTGCCCCCGGACGCCGTCGACGCGCACGTGTTCGAGCGGCTGCTCGTACGCGCGCGGGAGGAGACGGCCGCAGGGAACGCGACCGCCGCCCTGGGCTGCCTGGACGAGGCGTTGCGGCTGTGGCGGGGGCCCGCGCTGGCCGACGTCGGCCGGACGACGTGGGCGATTACGGAGAGCGCCCGGCTGGAGGAGCTGCGGCTGGGCGCGGTCGAGGACCGGTTCGAGCTGCTGCTGGAGTCCGGCGGGCACAACGAGGCGGTCGCCGACATCGAACGGCTGGTGGCGCGCCACCCGCTGCGGGAGCGGCTGCACCGCCTGCTGATGCTCGCGCTGTATCGCGGCGGGCGGCAGGCGGAGGCGCTGGCCGCCTACCAGGCGCTGCGCCGCGGGCTCGCCGACGAGCTCGGCATCGACCCGTCGCCGGAGCTCCAGGCGCTCGCCGAGGCCATCCTCCGCCAGCAGGTCCCGTCCCCTCCGAGCGAGGAGCCGCAGCCGCACCGGCTGCCACGACGCCTGACGTCGGTGATCGGCCGCCAGGACGACGTGGCGGCGGCGCTGGAGCGGCTAACGGAGGCACGGGTGGTGACGCTGACCGGCCCGGGCGGCATGGGCAAGACGACGCTCGCGCTCGAGATCGCCCGCAGGGTGGGCGAGATGCCGGACGAGATGCCGGCCGACCGCGTGCTGCTCGTCCGCCTGGCCGCCCTGGAGCCCGGGACGGACGTCGCCGACGCCTTCGCCGCCGAACTGGGCGTGCCGCCGCAGGGCGCCGCGGCGGCCTACACAGCGGCCGACGCCGTCGAGGAGCACCTGCGCGACGGACGCACGCTGCTCGTGGTCGACAACTGCGAGCATCTGGTGGACGACGTGGCCGCCCTCGTGGAGCGGCTGGCCGCGGCCTGCCCGCGGCTGCGCGTGCTGGCCACCAGCAGGGAGGCGCTCGCGATCCCCGGCGAGGTGCAGGTCGCGGTCGGCCCGCTGAGCGTCACGCACAACGACGGGCCCGCCGTGCGGCTCTTCGCGGAGCGGGCCCGTGCCGTACGGCCCTCGTTCACGCTCGACGAAGAGACGGCCCCCGTGGTGGCGTCCATCTGCCGCCGGCTCGACGGCATGCCGCTCGCCATCGAGCTGGCCGCCGCCCGGGTGAAGGCGCTGTCACCGGCCGACATCGAGGCCCGGCTGGCGGACCGGTTCTCGCTGCTGACGGCGGGACCCCGCACCGGCGAGGCACGTCACCGCACGCTGCGCGCCACCCTCGACTGGAGCCACGACCTGCTGTCGGAGGCCGAGCGGCGGCTGCTGCGCCGCCTCGCGGTGTTCCGCGGCGGCTGGACCCCGGCCGCCGCAGAGGAGGTGTGCGCCTTCGGCGGCGCCGGCAGGGGAGAGGTGCTCGACCTGCTGTTCCGGCTGGTCGACCGGTCGCTCGTGGTGCCGGAACCGGCCACCGGGCGGTTCCGGCTGCTCGTCACCGTACGCGACTACGCGTGGGCCAGGCTGGAGGAGGCAGGGGAGGTCGCCGAGTGCCGCGACCGCCACCTCGCCTACTGCGTGCGCCTCGCCGAGGAGTACGGCATGCGCGTCCGCGATCTCGCCGTTTTCACCCGGCTCTACGACGAGCACGACAACTTCCGCGCCGCCGTGGACCACGCCCTCGAGAGCGGCGACGTCGAGAGCGGCTTCCGGCTGGCCTGCGCGCTCGTGATGTTCTGGAACTACGGCGTGCGCTATGAGGGCACCCGGGCGCTGACCGCGCTGCTGGAGACCGGCGGCGGGTCCGCCGCCGCACGGGCCCGCGCGCGGCAGGGCATCGGGCTCCTGCACGTCTACTATCCGACCCCGCGCTCGGTCACCGCCACCGAGGAGAGCCTCGCGGTCTTCGAGGAGATCGGCGACGTACGCAACGCCGCGATCTCGCGGCTCGTGATGGCCTGGGCCGGCCAGTACGGCGGGGACCCCGGGCACTACCGCGCCCTGATCGAGCGGAGCCGGCGTGAGCTGGGCGACTCCGACGACGGCTGGTGGCTGGGCATGACGGAATACCTGGAGGCGCTGCTTGCCCTGCGCGTGGGCGACTTCGAGGACGCGGTCGTCCGATGGCGGCGCAGTCTCGACCTCGCCAGGGCCGTCGGCGACCGCATCATCGGCAGCGCGATCCTCGCGCATCTCGGCATCGCCCTGCGCGAGTCAGGGCGGCGGGAGGAGGCCCTGGCCGTCCTGCGGGAGGCCGTGGACGAGGTGCGCGGCCGCAACTCCCTCCACGGGCTGACCTTCGCCCTCGTGCACACGGCCCACACCCGGCTGGACGTGGACGGGGGCGACGACGTCGCGGCGCTGCTCGCCGAGGCGGACGACGTCGCACGACGGGCACGCAATCCCCGCTGCCAGGCGTGGGCGGCGTGGGGGCGGGCGCGCATGGCCCGGGTGCGCGGGGACGCCGGCTCCGCCGTCCGCGAGTGCCGCGACGCGCTGGCGCTGCTGAAGGAGGGCGAGTTCCCCTGGGCCAGGGCCCGCCTGTGGTCGTTCCTGGCCGGCTGCGCGGAGGAGGCGGGCCTGCCCGACGAGGCCGCGCACGCCCGCGAGACGGCCGCCGCGCTCACGGGCTGACACTCACGGGCCGGCGCTCAGATGCCGGGCGGCTCGCCGCGCCGGTGCTCGCACCGGTCGCCCGCGAATCCCGCAGCCGCCAGCGTCGCCCGCAGTTCGGCGTCCAGCTTCCCCGCGTCCACTCCGCCGCGTACGCGCAGCAGACCCCGGGTGGCGTCGACCTCGAACGCGGTGACACCGGGAACGTCGCGCACGTGCCTGCTCAGCAGGCGCACGCACCTGCGGCACAACAGGGCCGGCACGCACACGGTCAGCCACTCGGTCGTCTCCTGACGGCTCTGGTCTGGCATGCCGTCCAGCGTCCCGCCCCGCTCTGGCGGCCCGCTGTCCGTCCGCTGTCCGGCACCGCCCGAGGGCCGGCAAGACCGCGACCAGCCCGCCGACAGTCCTGGCCGCGATGCTCGCCCCATGACCGTCACTGAGACCACCTCTGAGACCACCACTGGGACACCCCTGCGTACCGACGTCGCCGCGCTGGCCCGCGACGTCGTGAAGATCTACGGCCGCGGCGACACCGCCGTCCGGGCCCTCGACGGCGCGACCCTGTCGATCCCCGCCGGGCGGTTCACCGCCGTGATGGGGCCCTCGGGGTCCGGCAAGTCCACCCTGATGCACGTCCTGGCCGGGCTCGACACGGTGGACGAGGGGCAGGTGCTCATCGGGGACACCGACCTCGGCCGGCTCGGCGAGCGGCAGCGCACGCTGCTGCGCCGCGAGCACGTGGGCTTCGTCTTCCAGAACTTCAACCTGGTCCCCACGCTGACCGCCGCGGAGAACATCGCGCTGCCGCTGACCCTCGCCGGGCGGCGGGCCGACCAGGCATGGATCGACGAGATCGTCGCGATGCTCGGGCTGGGCGACCGGCTGCGGCACCGTCCCGCCGAGCTGTCCGGCGGGCAGCAGCAGCGGGTCGCCGTGGCCCGGGCGCTGGCCGCCCGGCCGCGGATCGTCTTCGCCGACGAGCCGACCGGCAACCTCGACTCCCGGGCGGGGGAGGCGCTGCTCGGCTTCCTCCGCCACGCCGCCCGTGAGCTGGGCCAGACCATCGTCATGGTCACCCACGACGTGAACGCAGCGGCGTACGCCGACCAGGTGGTCCATTTCGCCGACGGCCGCGTGGCCGGCATCACGAGCAACGAGGAGAAGTGACCGCGATGTGGCACCTGATCGTCCGCAACACCGTCGCCCGCCGGGGCAGGCTGGCGCTGACCCTGCTCGCCGTCCTGCTCGGCGTCACCTTCGTCACCGGCAGCCTCGTGCTCACCGACACCTCCCAGCGGCTGCTCGACGACCAGTTCCGTACGGCCACCGCGGGGGTCGACCTGACCGTCCGCGACGCAGCCGCGTTCGACTCGGCGATGGGCGTGGAGGTCGAGCGCGACCCGCTGCCCCCCGAGGTCGTGGGCCGCGTCCGCGCGATGCCGGGCGTGGCCGCCGCCACCCCCGTCGTACGGGGCCAGGGGCTGCTCGGCGTCGCCGGGAAGACCATCGTCCCGGAGGGTCCGTCGCTGCTGCTGTCCTGGGAGCCCGCGCCGGTCGGCGCGTTCACCCTGCGCGCCGGGCGTGCCCCGGCCGCCGAGGGCGAGGTCGTGGTCGACGCCGCGACCGCCCGCCGGCACCGCATCGGCCTCGGCACCGAGGTCACCGTACGGGCCGAGCGCACGGAACGGCTCCGCGTGGTGGGGCTGGCCGGGTTCGGGCCGGCGGAGGGGCTGCCCGGCACGACGGTCGCCCTGGTCGCCCTGCCCGCCGCGCAGCGGCTGCTCGCGCTGGACGGGAGCGCCTCGGAGGTCGCCGTCGTCGCGGCGGACGGCGCGGACGCCCAGCGGCTGCGCGCCGCGGTGTCGGCCGCGCTCGGGTCCGGCTATGAGGTCTCCTCCAGCCGGGACGTCGCCGCCTCCAGCGCGGCGGCGGCCAAGACGCAGATCTCCTACCTGCAGGTGATGCTGTACGCCCTGGCGGCGGCGGCCCTGCTCGTCGGCGCGTTCCTCATCGCCAACACCTTCTCGATCGTCGTCACCCAGCGCACGCGCGAGCTGGCCGTCCTGCGGGCGGCCGGGGCCACCGGCGGACAGGTCATGCGCTCGGTGCTCGGCGAGGCCCTGCTGGTGGGGCTGGCCGCATCCGCGGCGGGCGCCGGCCTCGGCGTCGCCTGCGCGGCGGGGCTGCGCGACCTCGCCGGGGCCTTCGGGATGACGCTGCCCGACGGCGGGCTCGTCGTCATGCCCCGGACCATGCTCGTCGCGTTCGCGGTCGGCGTCGGCGTCACGGTCCTGTCGGCGCTCGGGCCGGCCCGCCGCGCCGCCTCGGTGGCGCCGGTCGAGGCGATGCGGCGCGCGACGGCCGACGGGGTCTCCGGGCGGGGCACAGGGCGGGCCGGCTGGGGCCGCACCGTCGTCGGGGCGGTTCTCACCGCGCTCGGCGTGGCCGGGCTGTCGATCGTCCTGGCCGGGCCGGGCTCGGTCGTCGTGCTCGGCGAGGCGGCGGTGAGCACCGTCGTGGGGCTGGCCCTGCTCGGGCCGGCGGTCACCCCGGGCGCGGTACGGCTGCTCGGGCGGCCGCTCGGCGCGGCCGGCGTTCCCGGACGGCTGGCGCGCGAGTCGGCGGCGCTGGCGCCCCGGCGCACCTCCGCGACCGCCCTGGCGCTGGCCTTCGGCCTCGCGCTCATCAGCTTCACGACCGTGCTGGGAACCTCGATCAAGGAGTCCACCGCGCGGTCGTACACCGAGGTGATCACCGCCGACTACGTGGTGGAGAGCGCCCGCAACGAGATGCTGGGCGGGCTGCCCGCGCACGCCTATCACCACGTCAGCGAGTTGCCGCAGGTCGCCGTGGCCTCCCGGCTGCGCTACGGCCACTGGAAGGACGGCCAGTCGACCGAGGCGCTCACCGCGGTCGACCCGGCCACGCTGCCCCGCGTCACCTCGCTCCACATGGTCGCTGGACGCCTGGACGCCGTCGCGGACGGCGGGGTCGTCCTGGCCGCGAACGTCGCAGAAGAGCGGCACCTCAAGATCGGCGACACCCTGGCGATGACGTTCTCCCGCACCGGGACCCGGCGCCTCCCGGTGGTCGGCCTGCTGCGCGACCGGGACGCCCAGGCGCTGTCGACCGGCTACGTGATCTCGCTGGACACCTTCGAGCGGAACTACCGGGAGCACGTCGACGCGAGCGTCTTCGTCAAGGCCGCCGACGGAGTGAGCGACGCGGACGCGAGGAAGGCCATCGAACGGGCCCTCGCCGACGCCCCGACCGCGCAGGTGCGCGACCAGGCGGCGGCCGTCGCGGGGCGGAACGCGATGATCGACCAGGTCCTGGGGCTGGTGACCGCGCTGCTGATGCTCACCGTCCTGATCGCGTTGATGGGCATCACCAACACGCTCGCCCTGTCCATCATCGAGCGGACCCGTGAGCTCGGGCTGCTGCGGGCGGTCGGCATGACCGACGCACAGATGCGCTGGATGATCCGTGGTGAGGCGGTCCTCGTCGCGGCACTGGCGATCGTCGCCGGGGTCGGCCTGGGCGTCGCCTTCGCCTCGGGCACGGTCACCGCGCTGGGCCGCACCACCGAGGCCACGCTCACGCTGCCGGTCGGTCCGCTCCTGCTCGTCGTCGCCGTGGCCGCCGTCACCGGGCTGCTGGCCGGGCTGCTGCCTGCTCGCCGCGCGGCCAGGCTCGACGTGCTCACCGCCATCGCCACGTCCTGAGGGCCTCGCGCGCAAAGAAGGGATCAGCAACCGCACAGCACATCGCACCTCGGGAGAAGAGAGGCATAGCGAGGGGTATGAGCCGGATGCGTCGCTTGTGTACCAAAGCAAAGGCAGGTGTGGATCGGATGGGCGACAACAGGGCAGAAAGATCCCGCGTCGTGGCGATGTCCGCCCGGCGTCTGGCCGTCGCCGCGCTCCTCATCGTGATGCCGAGCGTCACGGCGGCGCCGCGGGCACTGGCGGCGCCGGTCCCGGCCGCCGGCCACGGCCCGCACGGCCAGGGTGGGCACGGCCAGGGTGGGCACGGCGCGCATGGCCACGGCGGCCAGGGCGGCCAGGGCGGCCAGGGCGGTCAGGGCGGTCAGGGCAAGAAGGGCAAGGGGAAGAAGGGCAAGGGCCACGGTCACGGCGGAGCCCGCATCGGCGCTCGTCTCGCTGGTTTCGGGGGTGGCCTCGACGGTGGTTTCGGTGACGGCGGAGGCTTCGGTCACGGCGGGGGCGGCACGCAGCACACGGGCGGCATGAACACCGCCAACGCGCCCACGATCAGCAGCCCGCCCTTCCAGCTCAACACGGGCAAGCGCAACGTGAACGCCCCCGCGGGCAACAGCGCCGTCGATTTCGCCGGCGTCCAGCAGGTGTCGAGCGTCAGCGTCTTCACCGACTCCCTCAGCGGCAACTGCAGAGGCGGGATCAAGAACTGCTCGATCAACCAGACTCTGCGTGGGCACTGACAGACCTGACACGAGACGGGCGTCTCCCTCACGGAAGACGCCCGTTTTTCAGTGGTGCCGGGGGATCAGAGCTCGCCGCTCTCGATCGCCTGCTTGAGGGCCGTCTGCAACTGCTGGTGCGAGGCGGTGCCGTTCGCGGCGACGAAGTCGATCAGCGAGGAGTCCGCCTCGAAGGTGAGGTTTTCCGTGACGCGGGTCTTCCCGTCGGGCAGCGGCTTGAAGTCGATCCTCTGGTGCGTGACCACGTTGGGCTGCGACCAGCTGTCGGTCTCGTAGTAGAACCCGTCCGCGTGGAGGCGCTGCTGCGCGTGGGTCTTGCTGACCACGATCGTGCCCTCGTACGGGATCTCCTCGATCGCCGTGAGGTTGCGGTAGAGCGCGGGGGGCGTCGGCCACTCCTTGTGTGTGACGACCCGCTTCAGGAACGGGTTCCTCCCGATGTGGTTGTTGAAGTCGGAGTACTTGTAGAAGGTCTGCGGCATCGGCGCGTCGATGTCGACGGAGATGCTGTTCGTGACCCGGCTGCGGCCCGAGCCGGGCGCGGGCGGGGTGGTGTCGGTGAAGTGGTAGGTGTCCCAGGCGGTCTGCCACTCCTGGGCGATCTCGGCGTCGCTCTCGGTCGTGCCGGTGGTGTCGGCGTTCGCGGGAGCGGACAGGGCGGCGAGGAGGAAGGCGGCGGCGAACATCGGGGCCGCGGCCACTCGCAGGATCTTTCTCACATGTACCTCGAAAGGAGGAGAAATGGTACGAGTGATCTTCTATCGCAACCGCAACCCCTTACAGAAGAGGCCATACCGAATCGTTCACGTACCGGGGGCGGTGCCGAGGGCGACTGAGACTCAGACGTGGTCGGCGCAGCAGGGGGCGCCAGGTCGTCGGCGAGCCGCCGCCCGATCGGCGTGAGACGGACGACCCGGCTGGTGCGCTCGAAGTGCAGCTCCCCGGCCAGCGTCAGGAAGGTCTCGATCTCGATCGTAGTGTGATCGGGGCTTGGTGCCGGCCGCCGCGACGAGCATCGTTGGATCCATGAGCACAACGAACATGCGCGTCAAGGGCTTCGATCATCTGGTGCTGACCGTGGCGGACGTCGAGCGGTCGCTGGCGTTCTACTGCGACGTCCTCGGCCTTGAGCCGGTGCGGGTCGACGAGTGGCGGGCCGGAAAGGCGCCGTTCCCCTCGGTGCGGGTGTCGCCGGACACGATCATCGACCTGCTGCGCGGAGACCGCGGCGAGCCGAACGTCGACCACTTCTGTCTGGTCGTCGAGCCGCTGGACTGGCAGGAGGTCATCGACTCCGGCGCCTTCACCGTCATCGACGGACCCGGCCCCCGGTTCGGGGCGCGCGGCGTCGCCACCTCGGTCTACCTGAAGGACCCCGACGGCAACGTCATCGAACTGCGCTGGTATCCCCAAGACAGGGAGCAGGACAAGGGGGAATGAGGGTTCGGTCGTGATGGCGCGGCGCCGGGGCCCGGGCCGTCCGAACACGGTAGATCCGGGTGAGGACGGTCGGAAGAAGGGCTGATGCCGATGGCCGGGATGGACGGGGTGGACAAGCGGGCCGACCTGGTGCTGGAGGGCGGCGGCGTCAAGGGCGTCGGCCTGGTCGGCGCGTTGCACGAACTGCACGCCGCCGGATACCGGTTCGGGCGGCCCGCGGGCACCCGGGTCGCCGGGACCTCCGCGGGGGCGGTGGTGGGCGCCCTGGCCGCGGCCGGGATGCCGCCGGAGCGCATGCGCGAGCTCCTGTTCCACGTCGACTACCGCACGTTCAGGGACGCGTCCGCCGTGGAGCGCGTCCCGCTGGTCGGCAGGGGGTTCTCGCTGCTGTCCCTGCTGTTCGAACGGGGTGTGTTCGAGGGCGACCACCTGCGGGAGTGGCTGGGCAACGAGCTGGCCGACCTGGGTGTCGAGACGTTCGACGACCTGGCACTCGACGACCCGGCGCCCTGGATGGGCGAGGACCAGCGCTACAGCCTGGTGGTGACGGCCACGGACGTCACCCTGGGCCGGCTGGTGCGCCTGCCGTGGGACTACCGGAGTGTCTACGGCGTGGCGGAGCCGGGCAGGCAGCGGGTGGCCGACGCGGTCCGCGCCTCGATGTCGATCCCCTTCTTCTTCGAGCCCGTCACGATCGCCGATCCCGGCACCGGGCTGGTGTCGACCCTGGTGGACGGCGGAGTGCTGTCCAACTTCCCCATCGACACGCTCGACCGGCAGGACGGGCGGCAGCCGCGCTGGCCCACGTTCGGGGTCAAGCTGCTCCCCGCGTTCCGGGAGGACACGCTCAGGCTGCCGCTCGTCGGGGCTCCCCACCTGCCCGCCCTGCGGCTGCTGACGTCCCTCGTCGGGACCGCGATCGTCGGCCACGACCAGACGTACCTCGACCAGCCCTGGGTCAGGGCCCGCACCATCCAGGTCGACACCGAGGGCGTGGGGGTGGTCGACTTCGACCTCGACGAGCGGCAGAAGCTCGACCTCTACCTCAACGGCCGGACGGCTGCGGCGGCCTTCCTGTCCACCTGGGACTGGGACGACTACCGCGCCCGCTACCGTCCCCCCGCGAAAACCGGTGGCAGGGCCGAGACGGCCGGGAGTCTACTTGGCCCATGATCGTGATCTCAGCCGCCTCCGGCGCGCTCGGCCGCCTCGTCATCGAGCACCTACGCACCCGTACGGAGGTGGTGGCCGCGGTGCGCGACCCCGGCCGCGCGCCCGAGGGCGTTCCGGCACGCCGCGGTGACTACGACGACCCGGCGAGTCTGCGCGAGGCGTTCGACGGGGCGACTCGGCTCCTCCTGATCTCCTCTCCGGAGCTCGACACCGCCCGCAGGATCGGGCAGCACCTCAACGCGGTGACCGCCGCCAAGGAGGCCGGCGTCGGCGCGGTCGTCTTCACCAGCTTCCTGGGGGCCGGCACCGGCGCGACCGGCATGACGGAGGCCTATCACGCCACGGAGCAGGCCGTCATCCGCAGCGGCCTGCCGCACACGTTCCTGCGTCACCCCTTCTACAGCGACGCGTTCGTCCCGCGGGTCGTCGAGGGTGAGATCACCAGCAGCACCGGCGGGCGCGGCCTGAACACGGCGTTCCGGTCGGATCTCGCCGAGGCGGCGGCCAACGTGCTGACCGGTGAGGGGCATCTGGGCCGGGCGTACGACTTCACCGGGCCCCTGTGGAGCTATCCCGAGGTGGCCGAGGCGCTCGGCGTGCCCTACCGCGAGGTGCCCGACGCCGGGCCGGGCCCGATGAGCTGGATCAACGCGCAGGTCCGCGCGGGGATGCTGGAGCAGCGGACCGACGACCTCGAACGGGTGCTCGGCCGGCCCGCCGAGACGGTCGTCTCCCGCGCCCTGGGGCGGACCGGACCGAACGAATCGACTGTCTTGACAAATTAATTTTTCGGTAGCTACTGTGGGGACCACGACGGCGCCGGCAGACACAGACCGGCAGACACAGAGGAGAGCGCCATGCGCATCGTGGTCATCGAGTTCATGAGCCTGGACGGCGTGGTGCAGGCGCCGGGCGGTCCCGAGGAGGACACCGACGGCGGCTTCGCGCACGGCGGCTGGACGCACCCGTTCTTCGACCCGGAGACCGTCGGCGGCGCCTTCAACGACACCGTGGGCAAGGCCGAGGGACTGCTCTACGGCCGCCGCACCTGGCAGAACATGGCCGCGGCGTGGCCTGCGCGGGCCGGTGACCCGTTCGCGGACCGGATGAACGCGATGCCGAAATACGTGGTGTCCGAGACGCTGGGCGACGACGAACTGACCTGGAACACGACGCGAATCCCCGGCGACGCGGCCGTCGCCCGCATCGGCGAACTGCGGGATGCGGGCGACGGCGACCTGGTCGTGATGGGGAGCCCGAGCCTCGTGCGCACCCTCCTGCACGAGGGCCTGGTCGATGAGCTCCGGCTGATCGTCATGCCGGTGATCCTCGGCGGCGGGAAGACGATCTTCCCGAGCGACGGCCTGCGGCACAGGCTCGAACTCGTCTCCGCGACCACCGGCGGCACCGGCGTGCAGGTGTGCACCTACCGCCGGGCCGTCGAGTAGCGAGTCGCGCAGGCCGCGCCGCCGGGATCAGGGGGTGGTGAGGTCGAAGCGGTTGACGGTGACCGCGCCGCCCAGGGATTGGGTGGCGTAGTTGAAGATGGCGAAGCGGTAGCCCATGAAGAACTGCCAGGCGTTGCCCATGGTGAAGGCGGGC
>NZ_VIRJ01000120.1:0-648 GCF_006874435.1 Microbispora sp. KK1-11
GTTGGAGAGATGGACTTCCACGGTCTTCACCGTGACATAGAGGCGTTGGGCGATCTGGCGGTTGGTCAGGCCGGTCGCGGCGAGCCCGGCGACGCGTGTCTCGCTGGGGGTGAGTGCTTCGGGGCCGGTCAGGTACGAGCGCCGGGGCCGGGCACCCAGGGCGCGCAACTCGCTGCGCGCCTCCTTGACAACAGGGTCGGCGCCGCAGCGTTGGGCGAGGTCCATGCCCTCCTGCAGGAGCGAACGCGCCATCGCCGTTTGCCCCTGGCGGCGGCGACGGGTGCCGAGGTCGACCAGGGCGTATGCCAGCTCGAGCCGCGCGGGTGACGCGCGGAGCACCTCGACGCTTCGTTCCAGCAGCTTCACCGCGTCGGGCATGGGGCTAACCAGGCCGGCCACGCGCAGCGCGTGGCCGATCGCGTACGGCGCGCCCCAGCGTTCGGCCAGTTCGAGTTCTTCGTGCGCGTACGCCTGCGCCGCCGCGGTGTCGCCCAGCGCGTGGAGGCACAGCGCGGCCTGCGAGCGCCAGGCCACGAGCGCGGGGTTGCCGCCGTTGTGAACGGCGAACCGTTTCCCTGTTTCGACCGCCGCCTCCAGCGCCGCCTCGTACCTGCCCTGAGCGGCCAAGATCCTGGCTTGGATGTGCAG
>NZ_VIRJ01000121.1:0-647 GCF_006874435.1 Microbispora sp. KK1-11
GAGTCGAACGGCGGGGTGCGGGTGATGCCGCTGGGCGACTCGATCACCGAGGGCACGCAGGTGCCCGGCGGCTACCGGATCGGGTTGTGGCAGCGCCTGGCCGCGGGCCGCTACACGATCGACTTCGTCGGGTCGCAGTACAACGGGCCCGCCAACCTGGGCGACCACGACCACGAGGGACACCCCGGGTGGCGCATCGACCAGATCGACGCGAACATCACCGGCTGGCTGCGCACCTCCACCCCGCGCACGGTGTTGCTGCACATCGGCACCAACGACGTGCTGCAGAACTACAACGTGTCCGGCGCGCCGCAGCGGCTGTCCACGCTGATCGACCACATCACCGCGGCGGCGCCCAACGCCGAGGTGTTCGTGGCGACCATCATCCCGCTGTCGAACTCCGGTCAGGAGGCCGCCGCCCGCACCTTCAACGCGGCGATCCCCGGCATCGTGCAGTCCAAGGTCAGCAGTGGCAAGCACGTCCATCTGGTCGACATGCACAGCAAGCTGACCACCGCCGACCTGATCGACGGCATCCACCCCACCGCGAACGGCTACGACAAGATGGCCGCCGCCTGGTACGCGGCGCTCCAGTCGGTCCCCGGCAGCATCGGGCAGGGCCCCGGCACCAGCCCCAGCCCGTCGCC
>NZ_VIRJ01000122.1:0-630 GCF_006874435.1 Microbispora sp. KK1-11
GGCGACCGCATGCCGACCGAAAACGACCTGGCCCGCCAGCTGGGCACCAGCCGCACCGTCGTCCGCGAAGCCGTGAAGATCCTGTCCGCACTCGGCCGGGTACGCGCCCAAAAAGGCCGGGGCCTGTACGTCGCCGACGACGAGGGAATGCTCGGCACCGGACGAATGGCCTCCGTCTTCCTGCCCACCGACCTCGACCACATCTACATGCTGTTCGAGTTCCGCCGCACCCAGGAAACCGAGACCAGCCGCCTCGCCGCCCGCCGCGCCACCCCCGCCGAACTACGCGCCATCGAAGAAGCCGCCACCGTCTGCCGCCACGGATTCGAAACCGGACGCGAAGACCTGTTCAACCAGGGCGACGACACCTTCCACACCGCCATCGCCACCGCCTCACACAACATGTTCCTCCAGATCGCCGTACGCGAAGCCCGCCGCCTGCAGGCACAATCCAGCCTCATCGGAATGCGCGGCTCGGTCGGCGGCCACGCCGCCAAAGCCGTCGAAGAACACGACGCCATCTACCAGGCCATCCGCGCCGGCGACCCCGAAGCAGCCGCCCACGCCGCCGCCACCCACATCGACAACACACTCGACGACTACCGCAGAGAGATCCAGCAGCGCCTGTTC
>NZ_VIRJ01000123.1:0-606 GCF_006874435.1 Microbispora sp. KK1-11
TCCTGCCGGTGGAGGACATGCCGTTCCTCGAGGACGGCACGCCGGTCGACATCGTCCTCAACCCGCTGGGCGTGCCCGGCCGTATGAACGTCGGCCAGGTGCTGGAGACCCATCTCGGGTGGATCGCCGCCCAGGGCTGGGACCTCAGCGGAGTGGAGGAGGAGTGGGCCGAGCGCCTGCGCGACAAGGACATGGACAGGGTCGAGCCCTGGACCAACGTCGCCACGCCGGTGTTCGACGGCGCCGGCGAACAGGAGATCATCGGTCTTCTGGGCAGCACCCTCGTCAATCGCGACGGCGACCGGATGGTGATGCCCAGCGGCAAGGCGCGGCTGTTCGACGGCCGTTCCGGCGAGCCGTTCCCGCACCCGATCGCGGTGGGCTACATCTACATCCTGAAGCTGCTGCACCTGGTCGACGACAAGATCCATGCTCGCTCGACCGGCCCGTACTCGATGATCACCCAGCAGCCGCTGGGCGGTAAGGCGCAGTTCGGCGGCCAGCGCTTCGGCGAGATGGAGGTGTGGGCGCTGGAGGCCTACGGCGCGGCGTACGCGCTGCAGGAGCTGCTGACGATCAAGTCCGACGACGTGCTGGGCCGAGTGA
>NZ_VIRJ01000124.1:0-606 GCF_006874435.1 Microbispora sp. KK1-11
TCCTGCCGGTGGAGGACATGCCGTTCCTCGAGGACGGCACGCCGGTCGACATCGTCCTCAACCCGCTGGGCGTGCCCGGCCGTATGAACGTCGGCCAGGTGCTGGAGACCCATCTCGGGTGGATCGCGGCCCGCGGATGGGATGTCAGCGGTCTCGAGGAGGCCTGGGCCGAGCGCCTGCGCGACAAGGGCATGGACAGGGTCGAGCCCTGGACCAAGGTCGCCACGCCGGTGTTCGACGGCGCCCACGAGGAGGAGATCGTCGGCCTGCTCGACAACACCCTGCTCAACCGGGACGGCTCCCGCATGGTGGGGGAGAACGGCAAGGCGCGGCTGTTCGACGGCCGCTCCGGCGAGCCGTTCCCGCACCCGATCTCGGTCGGCTACATCTACATCCTGAAGCTGCTGCACCTGGTCGACGACAAGATCCACGCTCGCTCGACCGGTCCGTACTCGATGATCACCCAGCAGCCGCTGGGTGGTAAGGCGCAGTTCGGCGGCCAGCGCTTCGGCGAGATGGAGGTGTGGGCGCTGGAGGCCTACGGCGCGGCGTACGCGCTGCAGGAGCTGCTGACGATCAAGTCCGACGACGTGCTGGGCCGAGTGA
>NZ_VIRJ01000125.1:0-575 GCF_006874435.1 Microbispora sp. KK1-11
GGCGAGGATTCGGGTGCGCGGGCGTGGCGGTCTCATGGGGTGCGCGTGGACGGCTCGGTGTGGAGCCGTCCCCGGGGCTTCCTGTGAATGCACTGCCTGCTCCTGGGGGGGAGGGGGTCGTGGCGGGGGACGACGCCCACCGGAGGGGGGGGCGTCATGTGCGGCCTTCGCCGGGGTGATGACTCACCCCGGCGAAGGCGCGTGCCCGGACGGGGTCAGGCTCGGGTCCACTTCTGGTTGTTCTGGCCGTTGCAGGTCCAGATGATGACCTTGCTGCCGTTGGCGGTGCCGTTGTTGTACACATCCAGGCACTTGTTCGCGCCGACGGCGGTGATGCTCCCGTCGGAGTTGAGGCGCCACTTCTGGTTGTTCTGCCCGTTGCAGTCCCAGATGATCACGCTGGCGCCGTCGGCCGTGGCGCCGCCGTTGACGTCGAGGCACTTGTTGCCGTAGACGCGCAGTTCACCGGCGCTGGTGGTGGTCCACTGCTGGTTGGGCTGGCCGTTGCAGTCCCAGATCTGCGCCTGGGCGCCGTTGGCCTGCGACGCCCCGCTGACGTCCAGGCACCGCCCGGA
>NZ_VIRJ01000126.1:0-543 GCF_006874435.1 Microbispora sp. KK1-11
GCGGTCTGCCACACCACCGCCTGGGAGCCGTACTCGCGCATGGACCACTGGTTGTCGACCACGTGGTAGAGGTAGACCTCACGCGGGCTGCCGTCCTTGGTGCCCTTGACCCAGGTGCCGGCGCACGTCTTGCCGTGCATGCGATCCCCGAGGGTCGCCGGGTCGGGCAGGCACGCCGCGACCACGTCGCGCGGGGACACCTTGACGGCGGTGCCGCCTCCGGCGGCGACCTGGACGGGCTCGGTGCGGTCCAGCCCCAGCAGATGCAGGGTCCGCAGCGTGTCGATGAACTGCGCGCCCAGCCCATACTTGAAGGTCACCCGCTCGGCGTCGATCCAGCGGGGCACGAGCAGGACCTCCTCGTGCTCGACGTTGACGCACTCGACCGGGCCGATGCCCTCGGGGAAGTCGAACACCTCCGGCTCGCTGAAGGGCGGCGTGGTGAACCAGCCCCGGCCTGCCTCGTAGACCACCGGCGGGTTGAGGCACTCCTCGATGGTGGTCCAGATGCTGAAGGACGGCGCGAAGTCGTACCCGTCGACG
>NZ_VIRJ01000127.1:0-527 GCF_006874435.1 Microbispora sp. KK1-11
CAGGCCGCCCGGCTCGCACACCATCTGGACCGGCACCCCGAGTTGGACCCGGTCGACGTCGGCTACTCCCTGGCCACCACCCGCACCCGGTTCGACCACCGCGCCGTCATCATCGGCACCACCCAGCAAGAGTTACTGGAACGCACCCGCGCCCTCGCCAGCAGCACACCCGCCAGCGGGGTCGTCACCGGAGTCGCCCGGCCCGGCGGGCTCGCCTTCGTCTTCACCGGACAAGGCAGCCAACGCCACGGCATGGGACGCGAACTGTATGCCGCCTACCCCGCCTTCGCCACCACGTTCGACGCAGTCATCGACCTCCTCGATCAGCGGTTGGCCGGACACACACCGGTACCCCTACGCGAGGTGCTGCTCGGCGACGCCGACCCGCAGTTGCTCGACCAGACCCTCTACACCCAGCCCGCCCTGTTCGCCCTGCAAACCGCCCTCACCCACCTGCTGTCCACCTGGGGCATCACCCCCACCGCGGTGGCCGGGCACTCCATCGGCGCCATCGCCGCCGCCTGCAC
>NZ_VIRJ01000128.1:0-495 GCF_006874435.1 Microbispora sp. KK1-11
TACAAGAACCTGGTGGCGACCGCCGGCCATTGCGTGTACGACACCAAGAGCAACAAGGCGACCCTCGACAAGTGGGTCTTCGTCCCCGGTTACTACCAGGGCAAGACCCCGTGGGGCATCTACGTCGGCAAGACGGCGTACACCCACTACGACTACGACGTCTACGAGGACGGCGACCGCGACTACGCGTTCGTGACCGTCTACAACGGCGTCCTGCCCACCGGCGGCTCCAGCAAGAACTACGCCCACACGTACGAGACCTCCCGTGAGGCGAGGCGGGCCAAGGCCAAGCTCGACAAGGACAGCGCCTACTCCCGCCTTCGTCTTCGGACCGTGATCGACACCGACCACGTGGTCAAGGAGGGCACCCGCGACTCGCAGAAGGTCTACGTCAAGCGGGACGACTGGAAGAAGCTCAACCCCGAGGGCACCCCGACCGACGGCCCCTTCAAGGAGGGCACCGGCGTCACGGACAAGGAGTACACCTCCAAGCCC
>NZ_VIRJ01000129.1:0-469 GCF_006874435.1 Microbispora sp. KK1-11
CCAGTGGGGTGTGGAGGAGGAGTTCGTCGATGGTGGTGTGGCCGGTGTGGTCGGCGGCGTGGAGGGCGAGGTCGAGGTAGGCGGTGCCGGGGAGGATGGGGGTGTCGAAGACGGTGTGGTGGGCGAGCCAGGGGTGGGTGGTCAGGGAGAGGGTGCCGGTGTAGACGGTGGTGTTGTCGTGGGCGAGGGTGAGGGCGGCGCCGAGCAGGGGGTGGGCGGTGGTGGTCAGGCCCAGGTCTGCGGGGTCGGTGGTGGTGGGGGGTGGGGTGAGCCAGAGGTGTTCGTGCTGGAAGGCGTAGGTGGGCAGGTCCACGGTGGTGGCCTGGCCGTGGAGGGCGGTCCAGTCGGTGGGGGTGCCGTGGGTGTGGGCGTGGGCGGCGGCGGTGACGACGGTGTGGGGTTCGGGCCGGTCGCGGCGCAGCGCGGGGACGGCGACCAGGTCTTCCTGCCGGTCGAGCGTTTCGCGGAT